>NZ_JAOWHJ010000037.1:0-2708 GCF_030332695.1 Citrobacter sp. Cpo089
TGAACTGACCCCATAATGTTGGACAGTTTATTTTAAGCGGTTATCTGGGCCTGGGTTCGGTACTCTACCGGACTCAGGCCTTTCAGTTTCTGTTTTATTCTTTCATGGTTGTAATAGTGGATGTAGTCATCGATAGCCATGCGCAACTCGCTGATATTCTTGTGTTCCGTGAGGTAAAAACACTCAGATTTCAGTGTGCCGAAGAAGCTCTCCATCACTGCATTGTCATGACAGTTTCCCTTTCTTGACATGCTCTGTTTTAGACCCGCCTCCTTTAGCCGGTTCTGATAATGCGCCATCTGATATTGCCAGCCCTGATCTGAGTGGAGCAGCGGGTATTCGTTTTTGCCCAGTACAGATATAGCCTTCGACAGCATGTTATCCACCATCGACAGAAGAGGACGGGACTCCATCTGATACGCTACTATTTCTCCGTTATACAGATCCAGAACCGGGGACAGATACAGCTTTTCTCCGCTTATTTTAAATTCCGTGACATCTGTTACCCACTTCTGGTTGGGTTTATCCACACTGAACTGCCGGTTCAGTACATTACCCGCAACTTTCCCATGCCGGCCTTTGTAAGAGTTATATTTCTTCCTTCTGATACAACAGGTTAAATCTAACACCTTCATTAACCTCTGAACCGTTTTATGGTTCAGTAAGCTTCCTTCCCGGCGGCCAGCCAGCGTGATTCGCCTGTATCCATACCGTCCTTTATGTTTATGGAACAGCGTTAAAATATGCTGCTTATCATCGGCATATTTGTCTGGTTTTTTACCGTTGGCCAGTTGCCAGTAGAACGTGCTTCTTGCCAGTCCTGCAGCTTTTAACAAGCGTGCAAGAGGGAACTTCAGCCTTAACTCATTCACGACCTGCGCTTTATCCCGCGTCCTGACGTGCTTCTTTCCCTGAGTAAGGCCTGCAGCTTTTTTAGATATGCCACTTCAGCACGCAGTTGTTCAAGTTCCTCACGTTCATCCGGAGCAAGGGGGGTCTGCAAAGGAGGGACGGGGTGATTCTCAGGGCGTTCTGGCATCGTTTTTTTCCTGCGTCGACTGTCTGTAAGGGCTTCTAATCCCCCTTCATCATACAGTCGTTCCCACTGACTAACAGTGGAAAAGGCAGGGATAGTGAATTTTGCACAGACTTCGCGAACAGACAGCTGGTGTTCACGCATATGCAGGATAACGGACTCTTTAAAAGCAGGAGAATAGGTGAAATGCCGGGTTGTAAGCCCGGCTTCGCCATGGAGCTTCCAGGCGGCAGACCATTTACGAACGGCACTGTGATCGATACCAAAACGTTTTGCAGTCGCCTCCTGTCCTTCCAGCCCGGAAAGATAGTGCTGCACAACCTCAAGCTTGAAGCTGAGAGAATACTTGCTCATAAAAAACTGCACCTTACTTCGTTGGGTGTCCAACTTTTTGGGTGCAGTTCACTGCCCGGTTTTTTGTTGTCAGCTTTAGACTTACTCAGCTTTGGCTTTGTAACCACGCAGAGCATTTCGCCCCAGCACCACGCCTGCACCAATCATCCCACCAAGCAGAACCGCCAGCACGAGGGTAATCGCTTTTTTCGGGCTGTCACGACGAATCGGTAACGTTGGTTTCATCACATAGCGGTAGGCGTGTAACTCAGCCCCTTCAAGCTTAAGACTTTCGATATCCAACAGCTTTTGTTTGGTCTGGAAGTAGTTATCAGACAATATCAAAGGGCGTGTAGATTCGTGCTCAATCATGGACTTCAGGGCATCACTACCCAACAGGAACATACTGTCCTGCGTCACATCCTGCGTCTGCTGAATTTGCGGCTTAATCACCCCGGCCTGCTCGGCATAACGCAGCGCTTCCTGAATTTGCTTAATTCGCAGATCTTTTTGCTCCTGAGCGACCACTTCCTGAGTTTTCAGAGAGTCTTGCAACGTGGTTGTTTGCAACTTGATATTATCAACCAGGTCAAGCTCCAGCTCTTTAGCAACCTTTTCATCTGTTTGTTGAATGTATTCGGCGAGCTGACGCTGAGCGTCTTCTGGTGAGCTACCCACATAAGAAACCGCCAACGGCAGCGGTTGGCCTTTAACAGATTGTTCAATTGACAGTTTCTGTGGTTCTTCCTGATTATCAAGCGTTTCAGCCAATGCAGAGAGAGAAGTACTGAAACGACCAACCACGTTTGTCTGCAGTTCAGTAGCCTTGGGGGCGCTGACACCATACAACACATTGAGGGCGTTGTTATATGTGGCGATCTGACCAACATCCGGTTGAGTAATAATGGCTGTTGAGGTCCATTTCTCCTTAGCAACTGCCAGATAGCCCACAGCAAGCACTATGGCAATAACAATCGCGATAACGATTGTTACTTTCCCACGCCATAACGGTAATGACTCCAACTTATTGATAGTGTTTTATGTTCAGATAATGCCCGATGACTTTGTCATGCAGCTCCACCGATTTTGAGAACGACAGCGACTTCCGTCCCAGCCGTGCCAGGTGCTGCCTCAGATTCAGGTTATGCCGCTCAATTCGCTGCGTATATCGCTTGCTGATTACGTGCAGCTTTCCCTTCAGGCGGGATTCATACAGCGGCCAGCCATCCGTCATCCATATCACCACGTCAAAGGGTGACAGCAGGCTCATAAGACGCCCCAGCGTCGCCATAGTGCGTTCACCGAATACGTGCGCAACAACCGTCTTCCGGAGCCTGTC
>NZ_JAOWHJ010000038.1:0-69956 GCF_030332695.1 Citrobacter sp. Cpo089
TGAACTGACCCCATAATGTTGGACAGTTTATTTTAAGCGGTTATCTGGGCCTGGGTTCGGTACTCTACCGGACTCAGGCCTTTCAGTTTCTGTTTTATTCTTTCATGGTTGTAATAGTGGATGTAGTCATCGATAGCCATGCGCAACTCGCTGATATTCTTGTGTTCCGTGAGGTAAAAACACTCAGATTTCAGTGTGCCGAAGAAGCTCTCCATCACTGCATTGTCATGACAGTTTCCCTTTCTTGACATGCTCTGTTTTAGACCCGCCTCCTTTAGCCGGTTCTGATAATGCGCCATCTGATATTGCCAGCCCTGATCTGAGTGGAGCAGCGGGTATTCGTTTTTGCCCAGTACAGATATAGCCTTCGACAGCATGTTATCCACCATCGACAGAAGAGGACGGGACTCCATCTGATACGCTACTATTTCTCCGTTATACAGATCCAGAACCGGGGACAGATACAGCTTTTCTCCGCTTATTTTAAATTCCGTGACATCTGTTACCCACTTCTGGTTGGGTTTATCCACACTGAACTGCCGGTTCAGTACATTACCCGCAACTTTCCCATGCCGGCCTTTGTAAGAGTTATATTTCTTCCTTCTGATACAACAGGTTAAATCTAACACCTTCATTAACCTCTGAACCGTTTTATGGTTCAGTAAGCTTCCTTCCCGGCGGCCAGCCAGCGTGATTCGCCTGTATCCATACCGTCCTTTATGTTTATGGAACAGCGTTAAAATATGCTGCTTATCATCGGCATATTTGTCTGGTTTTTTACCGTTGGCCAGTTGCCAGTAGAACGTGCTTCTTGCCAGTCCTGCAGCTTTTAACAAGCGTGCAAGAGGGAACTTCAGCCTTAACTCATTCACGACCTGCGCTTTATCCCGCGTCCTGACGTGCTTCTTTCCCTGAGTAAGGCCTGCAGCTTTTTTAGATATGCCACTTCAGCACGCAGTTGTTCAAGTTCCTCACGTTCATCCGGAGCAAGGGGGGTCTGCAAAGGAGGGACGGGGTGATTCTCAGGGCGTTCTGGCATCGTTTTTTTCCTGCGTCGACTGTCTGTAAGGGCTTCTAATCCCCCTTCATCATACAGTCGTTCCCACTGACTAACAGTGGAAAAGGCAGGGATAGTGAATTTTGCACAGACTTCGCGAACAGACAGCTGGTGTTCACGCATATGCAGGATAACGGACTCTTTAAAAGCAGGAGAATAGGTGAAATGCCGGGTTGTAAGCCCGGCTTCGCCATGGAGCTTCCAGGCGGCAGACCATTTACGAACGGCACTGTGATCGATACCAAAACGTTTTGCAGTCGCCTCCTGTCCTTCCAGCCCGGAAAGATAGTGCTGCACAACCTCAAGCTTGAAGCTGAGAGAATACTTGCTCATAAAAAACTGCACCTTACTTCGTTGGGTGTCCAACTTTTTGGGTGCAGTTCATTTACAGAGGGTTTTTTTATTGCACGCATTTCAGCAAATACTTCAGTAAATACTTCTGGCGTATGTTCTGTCGGATAGTACGCTAATCGACCAGTTGCAGCTGAGGCTGCTGCTGAGGTGCGACATTCTGAATACGCACATCCATCTGTGGATAGGGCAGGTCAATATGGTTGGCGTCCAGCGCCTCTTTAATGTTTTCCAGCAGATCGTAATAGGTGTTCCAGTACTCGATGTTGGGCACCCATACGCGCACGTAAAAATTCAACGCTGAAGCGCCCAGTTCGCCCAGGCGAACGGTTACCCCACGTTGCTTATCGATACGGCTGTCCTGCTCGATAATGTGATTAATAACTTGCTTAACCTCTGCAATCCGACTCTGATAACCCACGCCAATCACCAGATCGATACGGCGAAAAGGATGACGGGAATAGTTAATGATGTTGTCAGCGATGATCTTACCGTTTGGAATCACCACTTCTTTGCTGTCCGCGGTGAGCAGGGTGGTAGAGAAGATGTGCACCTTTTCTACTGTTCCGGTGACTGCACCAATCTGCACTACTTCCCCTGCGCGAAAAGGCCGCAGGGAAACCAACAGCACGCCAGTGGCAAAGTTGGAAAGCGATCCTTGTAGCGCGAGACCAATAGCCAGTCCGGCGGCGCCGATGACGGCAATAATGGAGGATGTTTCAATGCCGACGCGACCCAACGCAGCGACGACGAAAAAAGCGAGGGTGATGTAACGTACCAGCGCGGTGAAGAACTGAATGATGGTTCTGTCGACTTTACGTTTAAGCAGTAACTTTTCCAGCCCACGAGAGAGCAGGCGAGCGATAAATTTACCGACAAACAATAAGATCACGGCGGCAACGATATTCCAGCCGAATTGAATGACCGCATCACTGTGCCCGGCGACCCACTCAAGACCGCTTCTTATCTTTGGAAATAATAAAAAACCACTCATGGCATTACCCTGTAGTATTTAAAAATGATAACAATTCAAATAACTATTTAATTTTCATGCGAAATATAAATGCTTGCGTCAGTGATATTTGCTGGTGATATTAATTAGCGTTTATTTGAGCACTATTTGTCTTTTTATGTCCGCTAAACCGGAACGTAAAAATCAGCGCGAATGGTGCGGCGAAGTGGGATGAAAAGATTGTGCATTTGTGCGAAAAATACGGCCGATTATCTGATAATTAAGCGAGAGAGGGGGGGTAAAGTTCATCACTCAAATCCCTTACCGGATGGTTAAATGTCAGGCGATTAGCCATCCGGTAAGGAATCTTAATGCTGGGGGTATCACAGGCGCGAGCGATCAATGTACGTCGATTTGTGCAGAAGATGTCTGTTGCGGCTGAGTAGTCTGCTGAGATTCTTTTTTGTCCTGGTGGTGATGCCACGCACCAATGGCGGAGTAGACGAAGCGTCCGAAGAAGAAGAGAAAGCTGATAAGCAGTACGATCCGGATCATGCGACTGTTAAATCGGTGTCGTTTGCGTAGGCTGGTAACCTGGCTCACAAAAGGTTCCTTGTAGTGTACCCAACTGAGGGCGATACTCACATTAAGGCACACTGAGAGGAAATGGTCAATTCTTCCTTATGTAAAATTGCTTCAGTTGTTTTATCTTCTTATGTTATGGAAATTAATATTATTATTTGCATGAATAATGTATTAACGATAAAAAATAATGAAAAGAGTAATAATTGATGAATGAGGGGCATGTTTTTTGATATGTATCAAGCATCACACTTTGCTGACAACTAAAATCGATGAATCATTGTGATGTATTTTACTTTATCGTTTTAAAGTCAGGTGGGATGCCTGTCTGAATACCCCCTACAGGATGTGCGGGATTCTACTGAGCATCTATGAAACTCAATAAAAATTATATTGGTATTAGAGATAGATGGTGGGCATTACCTCTCATCTTACCTTCTTTGTTGTTGCCTATATTGAGCACTGCCACTACCTATGCCCATATTAGTACGGGGACAGTAATTCTTTTCTACCTGCCGTTAGCGCTGATGATTAGCCTGATGCTTTTTTTTGGCTGGGCGGCATTGCCAGGTATTATCATTTCCATTATCTGGTACAAATATCCGCAGGTCGGGTTATTTGAAACACTTTCAATAATTTCGCACTTTATAGTTACAATCGTGCTTAGCTGGGGAGGATATAAAGTATTTTCTCCCCGACGAAACAACGTTTCCCACGGCGACTCTCATCTGTTGTTTCAGCGTATGTTCTGGCAAGTCTTCTGCCCGGCTACGCTGTTTCTGATACTCTTTCAGTTTGCCGCATTTGTGGGTGTTTATGAAAGCAAATCTGGCATGGTGGGCGTTATGCCCTTCAATACAGGCACATTGATCAACTATCAGTCCATACTCGCAGGGAATCTTGTAGGTGTGCCGCTGTGTTATTTCATCATTCGAACAATTCGCAACCCCTTGCATCTGAGAGGCTATTTTTCTCAGTTAAAGCAGCAGTTTGATACCAAAGTGACTAAAACAGAGTTTGCGGTCTGGTTGATTATATTGACTGTGTTAATGGCAATGTTGTGTATGCCGCTCAATGAACAAAGCTCAATATTCAGCACGAATTATACATTGTCACTGTTACTTCCCGTCATGCTGTGGGGGGCAATGCGTTACGGTTATAAATTTATTTCGTTGATATGGGCGGTCGTACTTATTACCGCAATTCATTATTATCAGCGCTATATGCCATGGTATTCGGGTTACGATACGCAGCTTGCCATTACCTCATCAAGTTATCTGGTTTTTTCCTTCATCGTGAATTTCATTGCTGTCCTGGCAACGCGTCAACGTTTTGTTACCCGGCGCAACCATCGCCTGGCCTTCTTTGACCCTATGGTGCATATTCCGAATTTGCGCGCTTTGAACCGGGATTTGAAAAACTCGCCATGGTCAGTGCTTTGCTTTTTGGGGGTTCCGGGCATGGAGCTGCTGGTGAAAAATTACGGCATTATGCTGCGTATCCAGTACAAGCAAAAACTGGCTCAGTGGATAACACCGTTGCTTGAACAGGATGAGCATGTCTATCAATTATCGGGTAATGATCTAATCCTGCGTTTTAACACTGAGCTACACCAGGAACGCATTGAAGCACTGGACAGGCATATCAAGCAGTTTCGTTTTGTCTGGGACGGTATGCCTTTGCAACCGCAGGTTGGGATCAGCTTTTGCTATGTCCGTTCTCCTGTTAACCATATCTATTTGTTGCTGGGAGAGTTAAGTACCATTGCCGAATTATCGCTGGCAACCAATTCACCAGAGAATTTGCAGCGGCGTGGTGTGATGCACCTGCAACGTGACCTGAAAGATAAAGTTGCGATGATGAACCGTATTCAGCAGGCGCTGGAGAACAATCGCTTTTTCCTGAAGGCGCAGCCGATTTTTGGTGTGCGTGGAGACGTTTATCACGAAATCCTGCTGCGGCTTGAGGGGGATGACGGTGAAACTATTGCCCCTGATAGCTTCTTGCCGGTAGCCCATGAGTTTGGTTTGTCCTCCCGTATCGATCTGTGGGTGATTGAAAATACGCTGAAATTTATGGCGCAGAATCGGGAAAAAATGCCCGCCCACCGGTTTGCTATCAACTTATCACCCACCTCAGTATGTCGCGCGCGACTTCCTAATGACATCAATCAGTTACTGAATAAGTACAAGGTTGAAGCATGGCAACTTATCTTTGAAGTGACGGAAAGCAATGCCTTGACCAATGCGGAACAGGCACAGGCAACGTTGCTGCAACTGCAATCACTGGGCTGTCAGATTGCGATTGATGATTTTGGTACTGGATATGCCAGCTATGCGCGGCTGAAAAATGTGAATGCCGATATCCTGAAAATTGACGGTAGCTTTATTCGCAATATTGTTTCGAACAGCCTCGACTACCAAATCGTGGCCTCTATTTGCCATCTGGCGCGGATGAAAAGAATGCTGGTGGTTGCGGAGTACGTCGAAAGCGAGGAAATACGCAGTGCGGTGATTTCGCTGGGGATTGATTACATGCAGGGGTATCTGATTGGTAAGCCACTGCCGTTGAATGAAACTCTGGAAAAGCAGGTGCCAGATGAACTGACACCTGCTGAGATCTTATGCGGCGATATCGGGTGAGCTCTCTTCTTCAATTTTGAGTCGCCAGCCTGTTACGGCTTCCCAGTATTGCTGCTCTTTCTCCAGATCGAGCAGCACCAGCGCATTTTGGCTAAACCAGTCATGCGGGAAGCGTAAGGTCCAGTGGCTGTCGTCGGTTATCAGGGTCAAAGTCGGCGGCGTGGTGGTCGCCTGACGCTGATTATTCAATAGCACGCCCAGGCGCAGCAGCTGAATTAACGGCAGAAACTGTTTCTTCTTAAACAGCGTAAAGCGGGGCAAGTCGTCGAGCTTAATCGCTTTGCGATGATAACGAACTAATGTTGCCATCATCAGCTGTTGTTCCTGATTGAAACCAGGTAGATCGCTGTTTTGTAAGATATACGCAGAGTGGCGATGCAGACCGCTGTGGTTGATGTTCAGCCCAACCTCATGCAGCATTGCTGCCCAACGCAGTAACGCTTCCAGTTGGGGATTGGCCAGCTTTGGCTGCTGCGTATGCCACTGGTCGTACATTTGCATCGTCGTTTCCAGTACGCGCCGGGCCTGTTCGCTGTCAATGTTGTACTGGTTTGCCAGGCTGCTGGCGGTACGGCTACGAACGTCCTGGTGGCGAAAACGGCCTTCCATCTCGTACAGCACGCCTTCACGTAACGCACCATCAGAAAGGCGAAGTTCGCGAATAGCTAACGCGTCAAAAACGCCGCACAGAATCGCGAGTCCGGGTACAAACACTGCTTTTCTTTCTTCTGACAACCCCGGCAAGCTGAGCGCATCAAATGACGCGTGCTTCAGCACTTCAGATGTCAGCTTGTCCAGACGTTCGGGGGTGATAAAACCGTCTTTTTCACCCATCTCCAGCAGCACTTCATGGGCTGCTTTAATGGTGCCCGATGCGCCCAGCGCAACGTTCCAGCCCTGAATGCGAAACTGCCAGGTTAAGGTTTCGAGCTTTTGCGCAGCCGCCATGCGGGCACGCTGGAAATTTTCACGGTTAATTACACCGCCTGGGAAATACATCTGAGCAAAACTGACGCAGCCCATGCGGCGGCTTTCGACCAGTTTAGGCTCGAAATCCTCGCCGATCACTAATTCGGTTGAGCCGCCGCCGATATCGATAACCAGCTTGCGACCTTTTTCCGGCTGCGTATGTTCAACGCCCATAAAGATCAATCGGGCTTCTTCGTTGCCGGAAATAATCTCAATTGGGTAGGGGATGACTTTTTCCGCTCGCTTGAGAAAATCAGTCGCATTCAGTGCCTGACGCAAAGTATGGGTTCCCACGATACATACGCTTGATGGAGGAAACCCCTGCAAACGTTCGGCGAACAGTGATAAACAGCTTAGCCCGCGCTCCATGGCCTCTTCGCTCAGCTTGTTATCTTCGCCGAGACCATCCGCCAGATGTACGCGTTGTTTCAGTCGCCCAATAATTTGCATTGCGCCATCAACCACGCGGGCAATGACCATATGGAAACTGTTTGAACCAAGGTCGACCGCAGCAAATTCCTGCGGTCGTGGAGTCTTGTCGTGTATTGGCATATCTTTAGTCAGGTTGCTCGAGTGATTTGATGTAATCGTAAATCGCCAATTGTGACTGAACCTTACGGCGGTTTCCGCGCGGTACGTAGCGATTACTCAGTTCTTTATCAATAAAGCGGGCTTTCACCGTGTCGCTGAACAGGATATCGATAATATCCAGCACGCGTTGCTTAAGGCGCGGGTCAAGAAGCGGTGTGGCAACTTCGATACGATAGTCGATGTTTCTTGTCATCCAGTCAGCGGAGGAGAGATACACCTGCTTGTCACCCCCGTTCTCGAAGATATAGACCCGGTCATGTTCAAGATAGCGATCAACGATGCTGATAACGCGAATATTGTCGCTGATACCTTCCAGATTCGGGATGAGCGAGCACATTCCGCGAATCAACAAATTGACCGGCACGCCTGAACTTGAGGCCGCATAGAGGCGGTCAACCAGACCTTTATCGACCAGGTTATTCAGTTTTAGCGTAATGCCGGAAGGCAGTCCTTGCTGCGCGTTGGCGATTTCTTTGTCGATCATTGCGTACAGCAGACGGCGTGAGTTCTGCGGGGAAACCAGCAGATAATCGAACGTCACCGGGCGATACGGATTCTCGATGAAGTTAAACACCCGACGCACTTCGTTGGTAATGCGCGAATCTGCGGTCAGCAATGAGTAGTCGGTATACAGGCGTGCCGTTTTTTCGTTGAAGTTCCCCGTCCCGATATGCGCATAGCGCACGACTTCATCACCTTCTTTACGCGAGATAAGGAACAGTTTGGCGTGAATTTTCAGGCCTGGCGCGGAGAAGATGACGTGAACGCCTGCTTCGGTTAGACGCTTGGCCCAATGGATGTTGGCTTCTTCATCGAAGCGGGCCTGCAATTCCACCACCACGGTGACTTTCTTACCGTTGTGCGCGGCATGGATCATTGAATCAATAATGCGTGAATCTTTTGCCACACGGTAGATGTTGATCTTTATAGCCAGCACGCTCGGGTCGAAAGAGGCCTGGCGCAGCAGTTCAAGAACGTGCTCAAAGGTGTGATAGGGGTAATACAGCAGCACGTCGCGTTCACGAACGGCGTCAAAGCCGTTACGAAACTTCTCGTTGTCGAACCAGATATGGCGCAGACGCGGCAGCGGTTTGTTCACCAGGTTAGCTTTGCCAACGTTAGGGAAGTTAATAAAGTCTTTGAAGTTATGGTAACGCCCGCCGGGAACAATCGAGTCGTAGCGAGAAATCGTCAGTTTTTCACGCAGTACTTCGACCAGCGCATTGGGCATGTCACGCTGATAGACAAAACGTACAGGTTCTGCGGTCAGACGCTGTTTCAGGCTGGATGACATCAGCTCCATCAGGCTCGATTCCATCTCATGCACCAAATCGTATTCGGCGTCACGGGTCATTTTCATCGAATAGGCGTTCAGTGCGTCGTAGTCAAAGAACCCTTTGAAAATGTCGTCAAGGCAGTAACGTAAGATGTTGTCCAGCAGGATCATCGGTTTGCGACGGCGCGGGGTTTCCGGCGGCAGATTCACAAAACGGGGAACCTTGTCGGAAGGGATTTCCAGCAGCGCGTAGCGTATCGTATCACCACGGATAATTTCTACCGCCAGATAGGTGTAGTCATCTTTTAAAAACTGGACTAAATCCGTCTCGCGGTTAATCAGGATCGGCGTGATGTGCTGGCGAAGATATTGCTTGAAGTAATGACGCAACCAGCTTTGCTGATTGACCGACAACTGGCGTTCGTTGATTAAGAAAATCTGATTGCGCGCCATTTCCAACAGCAACTCGTTGTACAGGCCGTCAAATTCCTGATCGGCTTTTAATACGCGGGCCTGGATTTTGCCTAGCAAATGGCGGGAGTGAGAGTTTGAACCCTGTTCTTCGCTAATAATGATTCGGCGCTTCAGTTCGGCAAAACGAACCTTATAAAACTCGTCGAGATTATTGGAATAGATGCCTAAGAAACGCATCCGTTCGATCAACGGGTTTGACTTATCAGCAGCTTCCTGGAGTACACGTTCGTTGAACGCTAACCAGCTGAGTTCTTTCTCGATGTATAGCTTTTCCTGACCCATTACCACTTTTACTCCGTTTCATTCACGGGACACTACCGATTTATTATGGCGAGCATTGCTCTCAGATGTCCAACTGTGCCAGAAAAATATGACAATAAACCGTCTGATAGCAAAGAGAAAGGGGGAGCGTAGATGAATACCGGTAGTATTAACCGGAAAAGGTAGTTATGCCTGTAGACCGGATGGTGAGATCCGGCTTACAGGTTGAATTTTATTATTCGTCGGCGGCGTAGCCTTGTGGCGGCAGACGAACGCCGTCCAGCCATGCAGCGTTATCACGCATCTTCAGGCGACCATCGGTAAACCAGCTTACCACCAGTGGGTAAATGGTATGCTCCTGAGCCTGGACTCGTGCCGTGACATCATCTTCGCTGTCGCCTTCAAATACCGGAACCTTGGCCTGGAGAATAACCGGTCCGCCGTCCAGTTCATCGGTGACGAAGTGGACGGAGGTGCCATGTTCTTCATCGCCGTTTTCCAGAACCTGACGGTGCGTGTGCAGGCCGGGATATTTCGGCAATAAAGACGGGTGGATATTCAGCAATCGTTCAGCATAGTGAGCGACAAACGCCGGGCTGAGGATGCGCATATAACCGGCCAGCACCACGACATCGGGTGCATAGGCGTCAATCTCTTGAATCAGTTGGCGGTCGAATGCTTCGCGACTGGCAAACTGGGCGGCTTCCAGCGAGTGCGCCGGAATATTCGCTTCGCGTGCGCGTTCAAGGCCGAACGCATCGGCCTTGTTACTGAATACTGCACGTATGGTGCCATTGATTTTTTTCTGTTCGCAGGCGTCGATTATCGCCTGCAAATTGCTTCCGTTGCCGGAAATGAGCACCACAATGTTTTTCATTCAATGACCACACGCTGTTCGGAATCAGATGCTTTGATGATACCGATTTTCCAGGCGTTTTCACCTTTCTCATTGAGCAAAGCAAGGGCTTTGTCCACTTCCGGAGCTGGCAGGACGATAACCATACCTACACCGCAGTTAAAGGTGCGATACATCTCATGCTGGCTGACGTTACCCGCCGTTTGCAGCCAGTTGAAGACGGCTGGCCACTGCCATGAAGATTCGTCGATCACTGCCTGCGTGTTGTCCGGCAGAACGCGCGGAATATTTTCCCAGAAGCCGCCGCCGGTCAGGTGGGCAATGGCGTGCACATCAACCTTCTCGATCAGTTCCAGAATGGATTTCACGTAAATGCGGGTAGGGGCCAGTAAGTGATCGGCCAGCGGCTTGCCTTCAAGCTCGGTGGTTTCTGGGTCACAACCGCTGACTTCTACAATTTTACGCACCAGAGAGTAACCGTTGGAGTGCGGGCCGCTGGAGCCGAGCGCAATCAGTACGTCACCGTCAGCCACTTTTGAACCGTCGATAATCTCTGATTTTTCGACGACGCCAACGCAGAAACCTGCCACGTCGTAATCTTCGCCGTGGTACATCCCCGGCATTTCAGCTGTTTCCCCACCGACCAGCGCGCAGCCAGACTGCAGGCAGCCTTCGGCAATCCCGTTAATGACGCTGGCTGCGGTGTCCACATCCAGTTTGCCGGTCGCATAGTAGTCGAGGAAGAACAGCGGCTCAGCGCCCTGAACCACGAGGTCGTTGACGCACATTGCGACGAGGTCAATGCCGATAGTGTCGTGGCGTTTCAGATCCATCGCCAGACGCAGTTTTGTACCAACGCCATCAGTGCCGGAAACCAGTACCGGTTCACGATATTTTTGCGGCAATGCGCACAGCGCACCGAAGCCACCCAGACCACCCATAACTTCCGGACGACGCGTTTTCTTTACTACGCCTTTGATTCGATCAACCAGAGCATTACCTGCATCAATATCAACACCGGCATCTTTGTAGCTAAGAGAGGTTTTATCGGTCACTGCCTGCTTCCCCACATGTTTACTTGCAGTAAAAGTTAAATTCGGCGCAATTCTAACAGGGAAAGCAAACGTTTGCGAGCCTGCTCTGCATCAAGTTTTATCTGCTGGTTTTTTCAGCATCTTACAATCATTTATCTATATGTTTGAGCTGCGCCACGAAAATGAAACCGGGTACAGTCTTGTGCTTGAATCCTGTTAGCCGAATGCACAGTATCGTACTGAAACCGGTTTCTGTTTTCTGTTGCAGACCTCATCAACAGCGTTTTGCGCAGAGTCATCATGATAGGGGAAGGGTATGTCAGGATTTAAAGCAGATTTCATGTGGGGTGGCGCTGTCGCCGCTCATCAACTGGAAGGTGGCTGGCAGGAGGGCGGAAAAGGTATTAGCGTTGCCGATGTCATGACCGCGGGAGCGCATGGTGTGGCGCGTGAGATTACCGACGGTGTGATTGCCGGTAAAAATTACCCTAACCACGAGGCCATCGATTTTTATCATCGCTATAAAGACGACATAAAGCTGTTTGCCGAAATGGGGTTTAAATGTTTTCGCACCTCTATTGCCTGGACGCGTATTTTCCCCTTAGGCGATGAAGAACAACCCAATGAGGCTGGCCTACAGTTCTATGATGACCTGTTTGACGAATGCCTGAAATATGGCATTGAGCCGGTGATTACGCTGTCGCATTTTGAGATGCCTTACCATCTGGTGATGGAGTACGGCGGCTGGCGCAACCGCAAGCTTATCGATTTCTTTGTCCGTTTTGCCAGGGGGGTATTCACTCGTTACCAGCACAAAGTGAAGTACTGGATGACGTTTAATGAGATTAACAACCAGGCAAATTATCACGAAGATTTCGCGCCCTTTACTAACTCAGGTCTGAAATACCAGCCCGGCGAAGACCGCGAGCCGGTCATGTACCAGGCGGCGCACTATGAGCTGGTGGCAAGCGCGCTGGCGGTAAAGGTCGCGCGTGAGATTAACCCGGAATTACAGATAGGGTGCATGATTGCCATGTGTCCAATCTATCCGCTGACCTGCGCGCCAGACGATATGATGATGGCGATGAATGCCATGCACAGGCGTTACTGGTTTACCGACGTCCATGTGCGCGGCAAATACCCGCAGCATCTTCTCAACTACTTTGCCCGTCGTGGCTTTGAACTGGATATCACCGAGGAAGACCGTCAGGCGCTGAACGAGGGCTGCGTTGATTACATCGGCTTTAGCTATTATATGTCTTTCGCAACCCAGGCTACGGCGGACAACCCACAGCTGGATTACGACGAGTCGAAAAGCCTGGTTTCCAACCCGTACGTGCAGAAATCGGACTGGGGCTGGCAGATTGACCCTGTCGGCCTGCGCTATTCACTAAACTGGTTCTGGGATCATTATCAGTTGCCACTATTTATTGTGGAGAATGGATTTGGCGCCATTGATGTGCGCGAGGACGATGGTACAGTTAACGACCAGTACCGTATCGACTACCTTGCCGCCCACATACGTGAGATGAAAAAAGCGGTGGTGGAAGATGGCGTGGATCTGATGGGATATACCCCGTGGGGCTGCATTGATTTAGTCTCGGCCGGGACGGGAGAGATGAAAAAACGCTACGGGTTTATCTATGTCGATAAAAATAATGATGGTAGCGGGACATTAACTCGCTCACCTAAAAAATCTTTTTCATGGTATCAAAAAGTCATCCAGACCAATGCTGAATATCTTTAAAATTCATAGCATTGACAGCTAGCCCCGCCATCAGTGCGGGGCTTGTTTTATACTCATCATTCAGACGCAAATGACTTTGGTTGATCCATATCAAGCGTATGCAGTGTTGCGCCAGAGAGGAAAAGCGGTATAATCCGGCGATTTTTTTTGTGGTTGCCATTCGTCTGAGGAAAGGAGAAGAGTATGAAGATCGTGGAAGTCAAACACCCACTCGTCAAACACAAGCTGGGACTGATGCGTGAAAACGACATCAGCACTAAACGCTTTCGTGAACTCGCCTCGGAAGTTGGCAGCCTGCTGACTTATGAAGCAACCGCTGGTCTGGAAACCGAAAAGGTGACCATTGAAGGCTGGAACGGTCCAGTTGAAGTTGACCAAATCAAAGGCAAAAAAATCACCGTTGTGCCTATCCTGCGTGCGGGCCTGGGCATGATGGAAGGTGTTCTGGAAAACGTTCCGAGCGCGCGTATCAGCGTTGTTGGTATGTACCGTAACGAAGAGACGCTGGAGCCGGTTCCTTATTTCCAGAAGCTGGTTTCTAACATCGATGAGCGTATGGCGCTGATCGTTGACCCAATGCTGGCAACCGGCGGCTCTGTTATCGCCACTATCGATCTGCTGAAAAATGCAGGCTGCACCAGCATTAAAGTGCTGGTCCTGGTTGCGGCACCGGAAGGTATCGCGGCACTGGAAAAAGCGCACCCGGATGTGGAGCTGTACACCGCCTCCATCGATCAGGGACTGAACGAGCACGGATACATTATTCCGGGGCTCGGCGATGCCGGCGATAAGATTTTTGGTACTAAGTAAACGAATAAGTGAAAAGAAGCCGACTTTAAGAGTCGGCTTTTTTTTGAATAAAACAACCCAATGGCTAATAACAAACAACACTCAGAGGAAAACACTATGACGCGCCGTGCTATCGGGGTGAGTGAAAGACCGCCGCTTTTACAGACAATCCCGCTTAGTTTGCAGCACCTGTTCGCCATGTTTGGCGCAACGGTGCTGGTGCCAGTCCTGTTCCACATCAACCCAGCTACCGTTCTGCTGTTTAACGGCATTGGTACGTTGCTGTATCTCTTTATTTGTAAGGGTAAAATTCCCGCATATCTGGGTTCCAGCTTTGCCTTTATTTCCCCGGTACTGCTGCTGCTGCCGTTAGGGTATGAAGTGGCGCTGGGCGGTTTCATTATGTGTGGCGTCCTGTTCTGCCTGGTTTCTTTCATTGTTAAGAAGGCAGGAACCGGCTGGCTGGATGTCATGTTCCCGCCTGCGGCGATGGGCGCAATCGTTGCCGTCATCGGTCTGGAGCTGGCTGGCGTTGCTGCGGGTATGGCGGGGTTACTGCCTGCTGAGGGGCAATTACCGGATTCAAAAACCATCATCATTTCTATGGTAACGCTGGCGGTAACGGTCTTTGGTTCCGTATTGTTCCGCGGTTTTATGGCGATTATCCCGATTCTGATCGGGGTGCTGGCCGGTTATGCGCTCTCCTTCGTGATGGGCGTTGTGGACACTACGCCGATTGCGCAGGCCCACTGGTTCGCGCTGCCGACGTTTTACACGCCGCGTTTTGAATGGGTTGCCATTCTGACCATCCTGCCAGCAGCGCTGGTGGTCATCGCTGAACACGTCGGGCACCTGGTGGTAACGGCAAATATCGTGAAAAAAGATTTGATTCGCGATCCTGGCCTGCATCGTTCTATGTTTGCCAACGGTCTGTCTACGGTAATCTCTGGTTTCTTCGGCTCTACGCCGAACACCACGTACGGCGAAAACATCGGCGTAATGGCGATCACCCGCGTTTACAGTACCTGGGTTATCGGCGGTGCGGCAATTTTCGCCATTCTGCTCTCCTGCGTGGGTAAACTGGCTGCAGCGATCCAAATCATTCCACTGCCGGTTATGGGCGGCGTATCGCTGCTGCTGTACGGTGTGATTGGTGCTTCTGGTATTCGCGTACTGATCGAGTCGAAGGTTGACTATAACAAGGCGCAGAACCTGATCCTGACCTCGGTTATTTTGATCATCGGCGTAAGTGGCGCGAAAGTTCACATCGGTGCCGCAGAGCTGAAAGGCATGGCGCTGGCGACCATCGTTGGTGTCTGTCTGAGCCTGATTTTCAAAGTTATCAGCCTGCTGCGTCCGGAAGAAGTCGTGCTTGACGCGAAAGATGCAGACAGTCCGCAACAGTAAATCTCTGATCGGGCGGCAACGCTGCCCGGTTCTATCGCGACGTATTTCTGTGTTAAACTCAACGCGATTTTATGAAATCCTGGGTTGAGGTATCTCTGAACACACCGGCACAGCTCTCTTTGCCACTTTATCTTCCTGACGACGAAACTTTCGCAAGTTTCTGGCCGGGGGATAACTCCTCTTTACTGGCTGCACTGCAAAACGTGCTGCGTCAGGAACATAGCGGGTATATTTATCTCTGGTCGCGTGAAGGCGCTGGCCGTAGTCATTTGCTGCATGCAGCCTGTGCGGAACTCTCCGCGCGCGGCGATGCGGTAGGCTACGTGCCGCTCGACAAACGCACCTGGTTCGTCCCCGAGGTGCTCGACGGGATGGAGCATTTATCGCTGGTATGCATCGATAACATCGAATGTGTGGCTGGTGATTCGCTGTGGGAAATGGCGATCTTTGATCTCTACAACCGTATCCTGGAGTCGGGGAAAACGCGCCTGCTGATCACCGGCGATCGTCCGCCAAGACAGTTGAATCTGGGGTTGCCGGATCTCGCCTCACGCCTGGACTGGGGGCAAATCTACAAGCTACAACCGCTTTCCGATGAAGATAAGCTGCAGGCGTTGCAATTACGCGCCAGACTTCGTGGATTTGAACTGCCGGAAGATGTGGGACGTTTTCTGCTAAAGCGTCTGGATCGAGAAATGCGTACGCTGTTTATGACGCTGGATCAGCTTGATCATGCTTCGATCACCGCCCAACGTAAGCTGACCATTCCGTTCGTAAAAGAAATTCTGAAGCTGTAAGCGCCGCAGCCGGGAAGACTGCGGCAGGTTGCAGGTTAACCGACGATTTCTAGTACCTGCTCAGGCGGGCGTCCAATTCGAGCCTGACCTTTGGCAACCACAATCGGGCGCTCCATCAGTTTCGGGTTTTCCACCATTGCCTGAATCAGCGTGTCTTCACTCAGATTTTTGTCCGCCAGGTTAAGTGATTTATAAAGATCCTCTTTCTGGCGCATCAGTTCACGCGCGCTGGACATACCGAGCATTTGCAGCAGTTCACGCAGGGTTGCTGCATCAGCCGGCGCTTCCAGATACAACACCACTTCCGGGTCCACGCCGTTGGACTTCAGTAATTCCAGCGTTTCACGGCTCTTGGAGCAACGTGGGTTATGGTAGATTTTAATCGCGTCTGACATGACTTCTCCTTGCATAACAATACTGCCGGATGGCGGCCAAAAGACCTTATCCGGCCTACATATTGCGTCTGACGTAGGCCGGATAAGACGCTACAGCGTCGCCATCCGGCAAAGGTTCGATAATTACATCTTCGTGTACGGTTTAAAGCGTTCTTGCAGCTGGCGTAGCTGGTCAATACGGGCATCGTATCTGGCCTGCTGCTGGCTACCCAGTTTCACCTGAGAACTTGCGCTGCTGAGCATCGAAATAGCCTGATCCAGACGTCCCGCGAGGGCATACCCCTCCGCGCGCGCCGCCAGCTCCTGATCGCGGTTGCCCAGGTTGGCTTCCGCTTGCGCTAACAGATCCCAGCCGTTAGGGTCATCTTTATGGTTAAACGTATAGCGATTCAGGATGGTCGCCGCCTCTTTGGCTTGTCCACCCTGTAAATAGGCATTCGCCAGGTTGAGCTGCAGAACCGGGTTAGTGCGCAGGTCGCGGGCGTTTTTCAGGCGGTTAATGGCATCACTGGTTTTCTTCTGGCCGAGATCGATATCCGTTGCCAGGTCGAGATACCAGGCATTGTTAGGATCTGCCGCCAGCAGCGGTTGCAGCGCTTTACGCGCCTCGTCATATTTACTGGCTTCCATCGCCTGCAATGCCCGGCCATACTGCGCCGCACGTTGCTCACGTACGTTGCCTTTCGACCAGTTACTCAGCAGGTCATCGGTCAACTGGTTACGACCAGAGTTGTACATGCCCAAGGTTCGTGCCTTAGCCAGATAAAAATCTTCTGACGACTGGACGACCACCGGGCGCATCTGGTTGGCGCGGTTACGGGCATCAGACAGACGGCTTTCCGGCAGGGGGTGAGTCAGCAAAATTTCCGGCGGACGCGAAGAGTAACGAGCCTGGTCGAGCAGTTTTTCCAGGAACGTTGGCATGGCCTGGGGATCGAATCCCGAGCGTTGCAGTACCTGAATACCGATGCGGTCTGCTTCCTGTTCGTTTTGCTGCGTAAAGCTGATCATTCCCTGACGTGTACCCGCCAGCGTACCGGTCAGCGCCGCCATACCCGCCTGCGGGCTGGCCATTGCTAATAAAATTGAACCTAAAGCGCCAACCCACGTTAGTGGCGCGCTGCGTTTCTGATCTTCCATGGCACGCGCCAGGTGACGCTGCGTAACGT
Organism: Citrobacter sp. Cpo089; assembly: GCF_030332695.1. NCBI lineage: Bacteria > Pseudomonadati > Pseudomonadota > Gammaproteobacteria > Enterobacterales > Enterobacteriaceae > Citrobacter > Citrobacter sp. Cpo089. The sequence goes on from NZ_JAOWHJ010000038.1 coordinate 17,350, forward strand.
GGGAAATTTCGTGCGCCATAACCGATGCCAGCTGGCTTTCGTTGTCGGAATAGCGAAATAATGCAGAGTGCAGGACAACGTTGCCGCCAAAGAAAGCAAAGGCGTTGATTTCATCGTTGTTAATCAAAAAGAAGGTGAAGGGCGTTTTAACCGAGTCGGCGTGCGAGACCAGACGCATCCCCAGCGCATTAATGTATTGGGTGAGCAATGGATCGTTAATTAATGGCGCACTGCCGCGCAGTTGGCGTACGTAATAATCGCCCATCTGCATTTCCTGTCCTATGGAAAGCGTACTGCCTGCCGACGTTCCCATATCAGGCAGGGTGTCCGCAGTATCAGCAAATGCGGGCGCAACCTGACCGATAGTCAGTGCGGCAATGAGGGTAGCAACCAGGTTTTTTTTCAACTGCCTGAACATAACCTCTGTCCTGTATTCTTTTTTGAGATAGCCATTTGACCGATGCTGTGAAGTATCGTTCACACTCCGCAAGCTTACGGAGTGTAACTGCGAAACCTGACGATGAACACCCAGGAAAAATGTCTTTTCACTTTGCGTAATCAGCCATAAAAAGCGAAGTCTTTTTTGTGACATTTCGATACAATTCGGGATCGCAATCCCGCTATTGGGTTCATGGAAGGGTTTTATGCTCGAAATGTTGATGCAATGGTATCGTCGCCGCTTTAGCGACCCCGAAGCCATCGCCCTGCTGATTATTCTTGTTGCCGGTTTTGGCATCCTGTTTTTCTTTAGCGGCCTTTTGGCGCCGCTGCTGGTCGCCATTGTGCTGGCGTACCTGCTTGAATGGCCGACAGTGCGGCTGGAACATATTGGTTGTTCACGGCGTTGGGCGACATCGATTGTGCTGGTGGTGTTTGTCGGTATTTTACTGCTGATGGCCTTTGTGGTGATGCCCGTTGCGTGGCAGCAGGGAATTTACCTGATCCGCGACATGCCCGGCATGCTCAATAAATTGTCTGATTTTGCCGCCACCTTGCCACGACGTTACCCGGCGCTGATGGATGCAGGCATCATTGATGCGATGGCGGAAAATATGCGCTCGCGAATGCTCACCATGGGCGATTCGGTGGTGAAATATTCGTTAGCCTCACTGGTTGGATTGCTGACCCTGGCGGTCTATCTTGTTCTTGTCCCATTGATGGTGTTCTTCCTGATCAAAGATAAAGGACAGATGCTGAACGCCGTGCGCCGGGTGCTGCCGCGTAACCGCGGGCTGGCGGGGCAGGTATGGAAAGAGATGAATCAGCAAATCACCAACTATATCCGCGGAAAGGTGCTGGAAATGGTGGTGGTCGGCGTAGCGACCTGGCTCGGCTTCCTGCTGTTTGGTCTCAACTATTCGCTGCTGCTGGCGGTGCTGGTCGGGTTCTCTGTGCTGATCCCGTATATCGGCGCTTTTGTGGTGACGATTCCGGTGGTTGGCGTGGCGCTGTTCCAGTTTGGCCTTGGCACTGAGTTCTGGAGCTGTTTTGCCGTGTACCTGATAATCCAGGCGCTGGACGGCAATTTGCTGGTTCCCGTGCTGTTCTCCGAGGCGGTCAATCTGCATCCACTGGTCATTATTCTCTCCGTGGTGATTTTCGGCGGTTTGTGGGGATTCTGGGGCGTATTCTTTGCGATTCCTCTGGCGACGTTAATCAAAGCGGTAATGCATGCCTGGCCGGATGGTCAGGTCGTTGACGAACCCTAATCTGCAAGATCCGGCGATATCATGTCGCCGGATCTGAACTTGTCTGACCTCTATCCACTCTTTCTGAATAATCTCCTCTGGTGTCGTTTTTCTCCGCGTTTGTCTTTAACTTGACCATCGTGATGTCTTTTAGTCACACAAGGATTAAGGCCAACAGGAGAACAAAATGGATCACAGCACACACACGCAGCAAAAGGTGGGATGGGGCGGTTATCTCGCTTTTTTTATTACGATTATTCTTTTTTCCGGCATGTTTGCGAAAAGTACCGAATGGTGGCGGGTCTTTGACTTCACCGTCCTCAACGGTGCGTTTGGGCAGATTAATGCTGCGGGCGGCACGGCGGTCTCTTTTCGTGGCTCTGGAGGGATGGGGGCCAAAGACGGTTTCTTATTCGCGCTTGAGCTGGCACCTTCCGTCATTCTTTCGCTTGGGATTATTTCTGTCACCGAAGGGTTGGGTGGGTTGCGCGCGGCACAACAGCTGATGACGCCGGTCCTGCGTCCGTTACTGGGCATTCCGGGTATTTGTTCGCTGGCGTTGATTGCGAATTTGCAAAATACCGATGCCGCGGCCGGGATGACCAAAGAAATGGCGGAAGAGGGCATTATCACAGAGCAGGAACGCGCTATTTTTGCCTGCTGGCAAACCAGCGGCAGCGCGTGCATTACCAACTATTTTTCTTCTGGCGCAGCGCTGTTTACGATGGTGACCGTTCCGGTGATTACGCCGCTGGCGGTGATCCTTGTCTTCAAATTTGTGGGCGCGAACCTGTTGCGTGTATGGATCGCGCAGCTGGAAAATCGCCGTATGCAGCAGGAGGCGTGAGATGACAACACAGGTACGTAAAAACGTCATGGATATGTTTATCGATGGCGCACGGCGCGGGTTTACCATTGCAACAACCAGTCTGTTGCCTAACGTGGTGATGGCGTTTGTGATTATTCAGGCGCTGAAGGTGACAGGGCTGCTCGAGGTTGTCGGGCGGGTATGCGAGCCGGTAATGGCGCTGTGGGGGCTGCCGGGGGAATCTGCCACTGTGCTGCTGGCAGCGGTGATGAGTATGGGAGGCGGCGTCGGCGTGTGCGCCAGCCTGGTTGTCGCCGGTACGCTTTCGGGACATGATGCCACGGTGTTGTTACCGGCTATCTACCTGATGGGAAATCCGGTGCAAAATGTGGGCCGTTGTCTGGGGACCGCGGGGGTTCATCCTCGTTATTACCCGCTAATTATTGCGGTATGCGTCATTAATGCGCTGCTCTCTATTTGGGTTATGCAGGTTATTGCCTGACAAGGAAGGTTATGAACTGTTCAATTCTTGATTTGACGTTGTTCCAGCAGGGACACGTGTATGCGCCGGAAGATTTAGGGCGACAGGATATACTGGTCTCCGGCAGCAAAATTGTTGCCATCGCCCCGTCAATTTCTCCTGAAGACTTTCCCGGTTGCGAGTGTATCAATCTTGACGGCGCGATTGTATGCCCAGGATTTATCGATCAACACGTCCATCTTATTGGCGGCGGTGGGGAGGCGGGGCCGCATACCCGCACCCCGGAAGTGCGCTTGTCACGGCTGGTTGAAGCTGGCGTCACGTCGGTGGTGGGTTTGCTGGGTACCGATGGCATTACCCGTCACCCGGAATCGCTGCTGGCAAAAACCCGCGCGCTGGAGTTTGAAGGCATCAGCGCATGGATGCTGACCGGGGCGTATTCTCTGCCTTCCCCGACGATCACCGGTAGTATCGATCGCGATGTGGCGCTGATTGATAAAGTTATTGGTGTGAAATGTGCGGTTTCGGACCATCGTTCTTCAGCCCCGGATACCTCGGCGCTGGCAAATATGGCGGCGCAGTCGCGTGTCGGCGGATTGTTAGGGCGCAAACCGGGGATCAGCGTTTTCCATATGGGCGACAGCCCGCGCATGCTGGAACCGTTGTACCAGATCCTTGAATGTTGCGATGTGCCGATTACTAAACTGTTGCCGACACACGTTAACCGTGCGGAACCGTTGTTCCAGGCGGCGCTGGAGTATGCCCGTAAAGGCGGTTATATCGACATTACCAGCAGCATTGATGAGCCCGTCGACCCGGCCACGGCTATCGCCACGGCGCTACGCCAGAACGTGCCGCTGTCGCGCATTACCCTTAGCTCGGATGGCAACGGCAGCCAGCCGGAATTTGATGAGCTTGGCAATCTCACCGGCATCGGTGTCGCGGGGTTTGAATCACTGGCCGAGACGGTGCGCCAGTTGGTGAAGATTCATGCCATACCGCTGGAACAGGCGCTGTGTCCGCTGACGCGTACGGTCGCAGAATTTTTGGCACTGGAGCATAAAGGGCGTCTGGCGGTGGGATGCGATGCGGACATTCTGGTGCTCAACGACGCGCTGGAAGTTCATCACCTGTGGGCGAAGGGAAAAGCCGTGGTGAAAGAGCAGAAAGCGTGCGTGAAAGGGACGTTTGAGTAACCGGGCGGTCATCTGCCGGATGGCGACGCTAACGCCTTATCCGGCCTACAAATGCACGCACGTATGCCGGATAAGGCGTTCACACCGCCATCCGGCATTTCACGGTCAGGCGTTCTCTTTCAGCCAGTTCATTACCACGTCGTGGTGGTTGCTGGTTTTGAAGTCATCAAACACATGCTCAATTTTCCCTTCGGCATCAATCAGGAAGCTGATGCGGTGGATGCCATCGTAGGTTTTGCCCATAAATGACTTCTCACCCCAGACGCCGAACTGCTCGCAAACCTGATGATCTTCATCGGACAGGAGCGTGAAATTCAGGACTTCTTTCTCCGCGAATCGGGAAAGCTTCTCTGGTTTGTCAGTGCTGATCCCCAGCACTTCAACACCCGCTTTTTTTAACTCATCCATGTTATCGCGCAGGCCGCAGGCCTGTACGGTACAGCCGGGTGTCATGGCTTTCGGGTAAAAATAAACCAGAACACGCTGTCCCTGGAAGTCGGTTAAATTTACTTGTTCTCCGTCTTGATCCGGCAAGCTAAATTTCGGTGCGATATCACCGGCTTTCAGTGGGTTCATTACTTAACTCCATCCTGTTCATCATGCTGTGAGTAATTGACGACGTTAATACTGCCTTGCGCATTGAGTTCTGTACAGAGTGCTTTAAACGCATCTTCAATATTTGCCGAATCATGTGACGCAGGACTATGTGCGGTAATTTGAATAAACAACTGCGCCGCCTTTCCATTCTCAGCCGGTTGCGTGCGTGAAACCAGTTCCGCAATATTCATTTGGTGGCTGTCAAACAGAGCGGTGAAGCGTTCAATCAAATGGGGAGAATCAGGGACATCGACCTGCACCCATACCGTAGCAGGCATTGCCGGACGGGGGCGCGCGGTCGTGCGCTTCATCACAATGAGTAAATCCAGCTCTGCGCCTTTTAATGGCAGGGTTGATTCAATCAGGGTGATGGCATTCCAGGTTCCCGACAGCAACATGATAAACGTGAACTCATCACCCAGCATGGCCAGTCGGCTGTCTTCGATATTACAGCCGCAACTGCTGACATGACGCGTGATGGTGTTCACAATTCCTGGGCGATCGGCACCCAGCGCAGTAATGACCAGATAGTGTTGCGATGACGATGTCAAACCTGTTCTTCCTTTGAGCGGTGAGGTAATCATAAGGAAAGCATAAAAAAAACATGCATACAACAATCAGAACGGCTCTGGTCGCTTGCTTTTATTGTCGTACCAAACGTACCATTGAGACACTTGTTTGCACAGAGGATGGCCCATGTTCACGGGAAGTATTGTCGCGCTTGTTACGCCGATGGATGAGAAAGGTAAAGTCTGCCGGTCGAGCCTGAAAAAACTGATTGATTATCATGTCGCCAGCGGCACCTCGGCGATCGTTTCTGTTGGCACCACCGGTGAGTCCGCCACCCTGAGTCATGATGAACATGGCGATGTGGTGATGATGACGCTGGAACTGGCTGACGGGCGTATTCCGGTGATTGCCGGAACCGGCGCCAATGCGACCGCGGAAGCCATTAGTCTGACGCAGCGTTTCAACGACAGCGGTGTTGTCGGCTGCCTGACGGTGACGCCTTACTACAACCGCCCAACCCAGGAAGGTTTGTTCCAGCATTTCAAAGCCATTGCTGAGCATACTGACCTGCCGCAAATTCTGTATAATGTGCCGTCCCGTACTGGCTGCGATATGCTGCCGGAAACCGTTGGTCGTCTGGCGAAAGTTAAAAATATTATCGCTATTAAAGAGGCCACGGGGAACTTAAGTCGCGTTCACCAGATCAAAGAGCTGGTTTCGGACGACTTTATTCTGCTCAGCGGTGATGACGCGACCGGACTGGATTTTATGCAGCTCGGTGGTCATGGCGTGATTTCCGTAACGTCTAACGTTGCGGCACGTGATATGGCTGAAATGTGCAAACTGGCGGCAGCCGGGCAATTTGCCGAGGCGCGGGTGATTAACCAACGTCTGATGCCGTTACACAACAAACTATTTGTCGAACCCAACCCTATTCCCGTGAAATGGGCGTGTAAGGAGTTGGGACTTGTGGCGACCGATACGCTACGTCTGCCGATGACGCCAATCACGGACAATGCTCGTGAAATCGTCAAAGCGGCGCTTAAGCATGCCGGTTTGCTGTAAAGTTTAGGGAGATTTGATGGCTTACTCAGTACAAAAGTCGCGCCTGGCCAAGGTTGCGGGTGTTTCGCTTGTTATGTTGCTCGCGGCCTGTAGCTCTGACTCGCGCTATAAGCGCCAGGTGAGCGGTGATGAATCCTATCTGGAGGCCGCACCGCTTGCTGAGCTTCATGCTCCAGCTGGGATGATTTTGCCGGTTATGTCGGGCGACTATAATATCCCGGTAACCAACGGCAGTGGTGCCGTGGGTAAAGCGCTGGATATTCGTCCACCGGCTCAGCCGTTAGCATTAGTCACCGGTGCTCGCACACAGATCGCGGGTGATACGTCGACATTACTGGTGGAAAACGGTCGTGGCAACACACTGTGGCCGCAGGTCGTTAGCGTCATTCAGTCTAAAAACTACACGATCACCAAACGTGATGATGCCAGCCAGACGTTGACCACCGACTGGGTTGACTGGAACCGTCTGGATGAAGACGAGCAGTACCGTGGACGTTATCAAATCTCGGTTAAACCGCAGGGCTATCAGCAAGCGGTAACGGTGAAACTGGTTAACCTCGAGCAGGCGGGTAAAACCGTAGCCGATGCGGCATCAATGCAGCGCTACAGCGCTGAAATGATGAACGTTATCTCTGCTGGTCTGGATAAGAACGCCACAGACGCCGCGAATGCCGCGCAGAACCGCTCTGCAGCCACCATGGATGTTCAGAGCGCCGCCGATGACACCGGTTTACCAATGCTGGTGGTACGCGGGCCGTTCAACGTGGTGTGGCAGCGTCTGCCGGCAGCGCTTGAGAAAGTGGGGATGAAGGTAACCGACAGCACCCGTTCTCAGGGCAGCATCGCGGTGACCTACAAACCACTGTCCGATAGCAACTGGCAGGAGTTGGGTGCAAGCGACCCGGGTCTGGTATCCGGCGACTATAAACTGCAGGTCGGTGATTTAGACAACCGCAGTAGCTTGCAGTTTATCGATCCGAAGGGGCATACCCTGACGCAAAGCCAGAACGACGCGCTGGTCGCCGTCTTCCAGGCAGCGTTCAGTAAGTAAAAATAAAGGGCTGGATAACTCCAGCCCTTTTTTTCTGATATGATACGCAAACGTGTGCGTCGGCAGAAAAACGCAATATTTATCGTTAATTCACACCCAGGAGTAATAAAGATGCAAAAGCAAGCTGAGTTGTATCGTGGTAAAGCGAAGACCGTATACAGCACGGAAAACCCGGACCTGTTGGTGCTCGAATTCCGCAATGATACGTCAGCAGGGGATGGCGCGCGCATTGAACAGTTTGACCGTAAAGGCATGGTGAACAACAAATTCAACCATTTCATTATGACTAAACTGCAAGAAGCGGGTATTCCTACCCAGATGGAGCGACTGCTTTCTGATACCGAATGTCTGGTGAAAAAACTGGAGATGGTACCGGTTGAATGTGTGGTACGTAACCGCGCGGCAGGCTCTCTGGTTAAGCGTTTAGGCGTTGAGGAAGGTATTGAACTGAATCCGCCGCTGTTTGATCTGTTCCTGAAAAACGATGCTATGCACGATCCAATGATTAACGATTCCTATTGCGAAACTTTTGGTTGGGTGAGCAAAGAGAATCTGGCACGTATGAAAGAGCTGACCTACAAAGCTAACGACGTGCTGAAAAAGATGTTTGATGATGCTGGTCTGATTCTGGTCGACTTCAAACTTGAGTTTGGTTTGTATAAAGGTGAAGTGGTCCTGGGTGATGAATTCTCACCGGACGGTAGCCGCCTGTGGGACAAAGAAACGCTGGATAAAATGGACAAAGATCGCTTCCGCCAGAGTCTGGGCGGCCTGATCGAAGCCTATGAAGCCGTCGCGCATCGCCTGGGTGTGAAGTTAGACTAATCATCCCCTGAGCCGGCGATCGCTCTCCGGCTCATTAACCCCACCTGATTTGATTACTATTTCTTATGGTAATCCTGTTCCGAACCGCCTACGATCATCATCATAATGAATAAAAAGTTGAGGTGATTATGCGCTGGCAAGGGCGTCGTGAAAGTGACAACGTGGAAGACAGACGAAACAGCTCTGGCGGCGGCCCCTCTATGGGTGGGCCTGGTTTTCGTCTGCCCAGTGGTAAAGGCGGCATCATTCTGCTGATTGTGGTGCTGGTGGCGGGTTATTATGGCGTGGATCTCACCGGGCTAATGACTGGCCAGCCGGTCTCCCAACAGCAATCATCACGCTCCATCAGCCCAAACGATGATGAAGCGGCAAAATTTACCTCGGTGATTCTGGCTACCACAGAAGATACCTGGGGACAGCAGTTTGAAAAAATGGGCCGCACCTACCAACAGCCGAAGCTGGTGATGTACCGGGGCGCGACGCGTACCGGCTGCGGCGCGGGTCAGTCCGTGATGGGGCCATTTTATTGCCCGGCAGATGGTACGGTTTACATCGACCTTTCATTCTATGACGACATGAAAAACAAGCTGGGCGCTGATGGTGATTTTGCTCAGGGCTATGTTATCGCCCATGAAGTGGGTCACCACGTGCAGAAACTGCTGGGCATTGAACCTAAAGTTCGTCAGATGCAGCAGAATGCCTCACAGGCAGAAGTGAACCGTCTTTCCGTTCGAATGGAACTGCAGGCAGACTGCTTTGCCGGTGTCTGGGGCCACAGCATGCAGCAGCAGGGCGTACTGGAGTCTGGTGACCTGGAAGAGGCACTGAACGCCGCACAGGCCATTGGTGACGATCGTCTGCAACAGCAGGGACAAGGACGCGTCGTGCCGGACAGCTTTACTCACGGAACCTCTGAACAGCGTTTTACCTGGTTCAAACGCGGTTTTGATAGCGGCGATCCGGGGCAATGTAATACCTTTGGTAAAGGTATTTAAGATACTGAGGCAGGGATGTCCGATAACACGGCGCTGAGCACGTTAACCGAACAAATGACCCTCGAAGGGATCCGTCGTCTGCTGATTATCAGCGGCGAGGATAACTGGTGTCAGGAACAGGCATTAGCGCTACGCAGCATGTTACCCGGCGACTGGCTGTGGGTAGGGGAGCAAGCCCCTACCGAGCCGTGCTGTACGCCGCAGGCGCTAAAAACATTATTAGGGCGCGAGTTTCGTCATGCGGTTTTTGACGCCAGGCAAGGTTTTGACGCTGCGGCGTTTGCCGCCTTAAGCGGCACACTGCTTTCTGGCAGTTGGCTGGTATTGCTGACCCCACCCTGGCATTCCTGGCACACGCATCCGGACGCGGATTCACTACGCTGGAGCGATTGTGCTGAACCTATCCCTACACCGCACTTTATTGAACACGTCAAACGGGTGATTTCCCGCGATAGACAGGCTCTGCACTGGCAACAGCATCAGCCGGTTTCCTGTCCGTACTTTCCTGCTCGCGCAGCCTGGCACGCGGCAACCGGCGAACCCCAGCCAGAACAGGCGATGATATTAAATCATTTGCTGGCTATGCCTCCCGGTGTGGTTGCGGTGACGGCGGCACGGGGTCGGGGTAAATCCGCTCTGGCAGGGCAACTCATAGCGCGGATTAACGGCACTGCGATTGTGACAGCGCCTGCCAAAGCGGCAACCGATGTGCTGGCGCAATTTGCCGGGGAGCGTTACCGTTTTATGGCCCCGGATGCGCTGTTAAGCAGTTCTGCAATCGCAGACTGGCTAATTGTGGATGAAGCCGCCGCGATCCCCGCGCCGCTGTTGCATCAACTGGTGGCGCGTTTTCCTCGTACGCTGTTAACCACTACAGTACAAGGCTACGAGGGAACGGGGAGAGGCTTCTTGCTGAAATTCTGTGCCCGCTTCCCCAATCTTCAACGCTATGAATTGCAGCAACCGGTACGCTGGGCGCAGGGATGTCCGCTGGAGCAAATCGTCAGCGATGCGCTGGTGTTTGATGATGAAACGTTCACGCATGCCCCATTGGGGGAGCTTCACTTCTCGGCATTTGAGCAACAGTCCTGGCATGCTAACCCGGCGCTGCCGTTAGCGGTATACCAACTGCTTTCCGGAGCGCATTATCGCACCTCGCCATTGGACCTGCGACGAATGATGGACGCGCCTGGACAGCATTTTCTTCAGGCATCAACCGCTGACTCAGTGGCGGGAGCCGTCTGGTTGGTCGATGAAGGGGGACTATCCGCAGAATTAAGCCAAGCCGTCTGGGCCGGATATCGCCGACCGAGAGGGAATCTGGTTGCGCAGTCGCTGGCGGCGCACGGTGGTGACCCGTTGGCGGCGACGCTCGTCGGGAGACGGGTCAGTCGAATTGCGGTTCATCCTGCGCGCCAAAGAGAAAGTATTGGGCAACAGCTGATTATGCTGGCCCACCGCTATTCCACATCGTGTGACTATCTGTCGGTCAGTTTTGGGTATACGGCTGAACTATGGCGTTTCTGGGAGCGCTGCGGTTTTGTGCTGGTGCGAATGGGAAATCATCGGGAAGCCAGCAGCGGCTGTTATACCGCCATGGCGTTACTTCCCATTAGCGAAGCGGGGAAACGCCTTGCTGAGCGGGAGCACCAGCATTTGCGTCGTGATGCGGAAATCCTTGCGCGATGGAACGGTGAGAACATTCCGCTGGTCCCTCTGAAAGAGGCTACGCTTAATGAGGATGACTGGGCTGAGCTGGCTGGGTTTGCCTTCGCGCATCGGCCATTATTGACGTCTCTAGGCTGTCTGAGTCGTCTGCTTGAGCACAGTGAGTTACCTCTTCCGGCCTTGCGCGGACGCATCCAGGCTAAACGTAGCGACGCCGAATTGTGCCAACAGCTCAAGATTTCTGGTCGTAAAGCGTTGCTGGTCATTCAGCGCGCCGAAGCGGCGCAGGCATTAAATCAGCTGGATGCAGAGCGTGAACAGCGGCTACATAATCGCATTATGCAATGGCAATTTTTTCACTAACTTCTTCAATTTCCTGGCATGGTCATTGCGGTTAAGCGGCGTAGAATGATTCTCATCAGCTAAGGAGACCGCCATGAAACATGACCATTTTGTTGTTCAAAGTCCCGAAAAACCCGCTCAACAGCTACTGCTGCTGTTTCATGGCGTCGGCGATAATCCGGTTGCCATGGGTGAAATTGGCACCTGGTTTGCGCCGCTGTTTCCGGATGCGCTAATCGTTAGCATTGGCGGGGCAGAGCCTTACGGGACGACGTCCGGACGTCAGTGGTTTTCGGTGCAGGGCGTAACAGAAGAGAGTCGTCAGGCACGCGTTGACGCCATAATGCCGGTGTTTATCGAAACCGTGCGTTACTGGCAGAAGCACAGCGGCGTTTCGCCGCAGGCAACCGCGCTGATTGGCTTTTCTCAGGGGGCGATTATGTCACTTGAGAGCATCAAAGCTGAGCCGGGGCTGGCATCGCGGGTCATCGCCTTCAATGGCCGCTATGCCACCTTGCCAGAGGCTGCAACCACCGCGACGACGGTGCATTTGATTCACGGTGGTGAAGACCGGGTAATTGAGTTATCTCATGCCGTTGCCGCGCAGGAAGCGTTAATGCGCGCTGGTGGAGACGTGACGCTGGATATCGTCGAAAATCTGGGGCACGCCATTGATGAACGCAGCATGCAGTTTGCGCTCGATCATCTGCGTTTTACCGTACCGAAGCACTACTTTGATGAAGCGCTGAGCAGCGGTAAGCCTCACGATGATGATGTGATTGCCATGATCTGATTGATCACCGTAGGCCGGATAAAACGCGAAGCGTTGCCATCCGGCACGTAATGCCCGGTGGCGCTAACGCTTACCGGGCCTACGGGACTTATCTGCCTATTAATTATTTCTTCGGTTGGTCCTTATTCGGCCAATCGTCGTCGTCATCCCATTTATCGTTAAAGTCACGATGCGGGGGAAGCTCCGGCTTGTTGGCAAGAAATTTCTTGTGATCGACGCGCTTGAGATCTTTAATCACGTTCAGCAGCACGCCTACCAGAAACACCAACACCAGAATCCACCAATATTTTGCCAGCCAGTCCATGCTCATTTCCTCTTATAGGAACACTCATCAGGCGACGAGTTGCTCCATGATACGTTGATACATACGGGCAAGCAGCTGCAGGTCGGCGGCATTAACACATTCATTAATTTTATGAATAGTGGCGTTGACCGGCCCAAGTTCTACTACCTGCGCCCCCATGCGGGCAATAAAACGCCCGTCGGACGTCCCGCCTGTAGTCAGTAACTGCGGTTTAATCTCATTATAGTGCTCAATGGCGTTCACCACTGCATCCACCAGTTTACCGCGTTCGGTCAGGAACGGCTGACCGGAAAGCCACCAGTCGACGGTATAACGAAGCTGATATTTCTCCAGCAGCGCGTGAACCCGTGCTTTAATCATCTCATCGGTCAGCTCAGTGCTGAAACGGAAGTTGAACTGGATAAACAGTTCTCCAGGGATAACGTTGTTGCTGCCGGTTCCAGCCTGGATATTGGCAATCTGCATGCTGGTCGCCGGGAAGAATTCGTTACCCTGATCCCACTCGATCGCCACCAGTTCGTTGAGCATGGGGGCCGCGCGGTGTACCGGGTTATCGGCCAGATGCGGATAGGCTACGTGGCCCTGCACGCCGTGAATGGTCAGGTTGCAGGTCAGTGAACCACGACGTCCATTTTTCACCACGTCGCCAACGATTTCCGTGCTGGATGGCTCACCCACCAGGCAATAATCCAGTCGTTCATTACGCGCCATCAGCGCTTCAACCACCTTCACGGTGCCGTTTTTGGCGCTGGCTTCTTCGTCAGACGTTATCAAAAAGGCCAGACGACCCTGATGGTTTGGATGCTGGGCGACAAAACGTTCTGCGGCCACGACCATCGCCGCCAGTGAACCCTTCATATCGGCAGCGCCACGCCCGAACAACATGCCATCGCGAATGGTCGGTTCGAACGGTGGATTGATCCAGCGATCGACATCGCCGGCAGGCACTACGTCGGTGTGACCGGCAAATGCCAGGGTCTCACCTTTACCGCGCCATGCCCAAAAATTCTGTGTGTCACCAAAGTCCATTCGCTCAACGGTAAAACCTACCGCGCGCAGGCGTTCAATCATTAACGCCTGGCACCCGGCATCATCCGGGCTCAGGGAAGGACGGCGAATAAGCTGCTGTGTCAGCTCAATGACCGGGCACGACATAGACTACACCTCATTAAAAAACAGAGTATAACTGGATTCACTGAAACCAAGCAGCATAGGCTTACCCGGCGCGCAGAGCAATGGGCGTTTGATAATTGCTGGCATTTCAATCATCAACGCGGCGGCGGAAGCCGCATCGGTGATTTGACTGCGCGTGGATTCATCGAGTTTACGCCAGGTGGTTCCACGCGTATTGAGCAGCGCCTCCCAACCTAATTCGCTGATAAAGGACTGTAATAGCGTGTTGTCCAGACCGTCGACGCGATAATCATGAAATCGGTAGTCAATACCTTGAGCCTCCAACCAGCGTCTGGCTTTTTTAATCGTGTCGCAATTCTTAATGCCGTAGAGGGTGATCATTTGAATCCTTATTGACGTAATTTGAATATTTATTCTTTTATTCTGTGGCAATGAATAATACATATTGTCATTCAATCGTTATAGAAAAATATAACATTGTTGAACAACAGTGAATAATGATTCCTGAAAGCTCCAAAAAATACCGTATAACTAAAAATCAGAATCTGCCTGTTTGCATCAGCCTGTTTTTCCATCAGAATTGCAAAAGTAGTAGATGATGTATGAATATTTCAAAATATTGCAGTAAGTCACATAAAATTTATGGGTATAGCGCATAGTGATCACATAAACCCCAAACACTGGAGGAATCAATCGCAACCATCGGTTAAATTGCCTTCTTTTAATGATGATGATTTCGTAGAATGCCCATAATAATAAGAGAGGTTGTTATGATTGAACGTGAACTGGGGAACTGGAAAGACTTTATCGAAGTGATGCTTCGTAAATAATTTTCTGGAAGAAATTCATATCCTGTAAAGGATAAAAAAAGGCGACTCAACGTAAGTCGCCTTTTTTGTGCCCGATTATTCTGGGCGTGGCTTCAATGGGAAGCGTCTGCGCACCAGCACAAAGAACAGGGGAACGAAGTAAATCGCCAGAATTGTGGCTGAAATCATCCCGCCCATTACGCCAGTCCCCACCGCATGTTGACCGCCAGAACCAGCGCCACTGCTGATGGTCATCGGCAGCACCCCGAAGATAAACGCCAGTGAGGTCATCAGGATTGGGCGTAAACGTTGGCGACAAGCATGGAGCGTGGCGTCGAGCAGATCGTGTCCTTTCTCGTTCATCTCATTGGCGAATTCAACAATCAATATTGCGTTCTTCGCCGATAGCCCGATAACGGTAAGTAACCCGACCTGGAAATAAACGTCGTTTTCCAGGCCGCGCATCCAGGTCGCCAGTAGCGCGCCAATAACCCCCAATGGCACGACCAGCATGACGGAGAAGGGTACCGACCAGCTTTCATACAGGGCCGCCAGACACAGGAACACGACCAGCAGAGAAATGGCGTACAGGGCGGGGGCCTGAGAACCCGACAGCCGTTCCTGATAGGACATCGCCGTCCATTCGAGGCCGAACCCGGTCGGCAACTGGCGCACCAACGATTCCATTATGTCCATTGCCGTACCGGTACTGACGCCCGGCGCGGCTTCGCCGACAATCTCGACCGCGGAGTAGCCGTTATAGCGCTCCAGACGTGGTGAACCGGTTTCCCAGCGTGAAGTCGCAAAGGCCGAGAAAGGCACCATGCCACCGTTGTTATTGCGTACGTACCACAGGTTGATGTCGTCCGGGAGCATGCGATATTTTGCTGCCGCCTGCACGTAAACCTTCTTCACACGGCCCCGGTCCATAAAGTCATTGACGTAGCTGGAACCCCAGGCCGTTTGCAATGTGTCGTTGATGTCGTCGATGGAAACGCCCAGCGCCTGGGCTTTGCGCTGATCGATATCAATTTGCAACTGCGGGCTGTCGTCCAGACCGTTATGACGAACGCGGGTCAGGGAGGTGTCTTTCCCGGCCAATTCAATGAGTTTGTCGCGCGCAGCCATTAACGCATCATGGCCCGCACCGGCGTGATCCTGCAGCTCCATATCGAAACCGGCAGAGCTTCCGAGGCCGCTGATAGCCGGAGGGCTGCTGGCGAAGACGCGGGCTTCTTTAATCTTATTAAAGGCTTTGGTCGCACGTTCGATGATGGCGAAAGAGGTTCCGGTAGTGGTGTCGCGCTCATCCCAGTCTTTTAAGCGGACAAACATACGCGCCACGTTTTGACCGTTCCCGCCAGGGCCAGAACCGACCGTGGAAAAGACTGACATAATGTTGTCTTTCTCATGGGTGAAGTAATACTTCTCCACTTCCTCAACCACTTTCAATGTTTGCTGCTGCGTGGAGCCGCTGGGCAACTGTACCGAGGTGGTAAACATGCCGCGGTCTTCCAGCGGCAGGAAGGAGGTTGGCAGGCGCAGGAACAGGAAAACCATCCCGCCGAGCAGCAGGCCGTAGATCAGTATCCAGCGCAGACTGCGGTGCAGAATTCTGGCAACGCCTTTTTCGTAGCGCTCGGCGTTGCGATTAAACATCCGGTTAAACCAGCCGAAGAAACCGGTTTGTCCGTGATGCTCGCCCTTATGCAGCGGTTTGAGCAGGGTGGCGCACAGAGCGGGGGTCAGGATCATCGCCACCAGAACAGACAGCACCATAGCGGAGACGATAGTAATCGAGAACTGACGGTAAATAGCCCCGGTAGTGCCGCCGAAGAAGGCCATCGGGATAAACACCGCTGACAGCACCATGGCGATACCGACCAGCGCACCCTGGATTTGCCCCATCGATTTCCGTGTCGCTTCCCGCGGAGAGAGTCCTTCCTCACTCATAATACGCTCGACGTTTTCCACTACCACAATGGCGTCATCGACCAGCAGGCCGATCGCCAGCACCATCGCAAACATCGTCAAGGTATTAACGCTATAGCCAAAGGCGTAAAGCACGGAGAAGGTACCCATCAGGACGACGGGAACGGCGATGGTGGGAATCAGCGTGGCGCGGAAGTTTTGCAGGAACAGGTACATCACGAGGAATACCAGCGCGATCGCTTCCAGCAGGGTTTTTACCACGTCGATGATTGAGGCTTTGACAAAGGAGGTGGTTTCATATGCCACCTTATATTCCAGCCCGTGCGGAAAATATTGCGACAGCTCGTTCAGACGGTTGATAACCAGCTCCGCCGTCGCCATTTCATTGGCGCCGGAGGCCAGCTTCACGCCCAGGCCGGAGGCAGGATTTCCATTAAAGCGGCTGAGGTAATCATACTTTTCAGCACCCATTTCGACCGTCGCCACATCGCCCAGTTTAACTTCTGAGCCATCCTGGTTGACGCGTAGCGTAATGGCGCAGAATTCATCCGGAGTCTGTAGTAGCGACTGGGCGTTGATCGTCGCGTTCAGCGCCTGCTTGTCCACCGAAGGCGTACCGCCAAGTTGTCCGACGGCAATCTGCGCATTCTGTGACTCGATAGCGTCGGTCACATCTTTAGCGGTCATCTGGAAACTGTTCAGTTTGGCCGGGTCAAGCCAGATACGCATGGAGTACTGTGAGCCGTAAGCGTCAATATCTCCCACGCCGTTAATACGGCTAAGCGGATCCTGAATGTTACTGGCGACATAGTCGGCGATGTCCTGCTTATCCATTGAGCCATCGGTGGAGACAAAGGCGATAGTCAGAATATTGGTGTCCCCGGTCTTACGCACCGTGACCCCCTGATCCTGTACCGCCTGCGGCAGTTTACGCATTGCCGATTGCAGCTGGTTTTGCACCTGCTGGACGGCCTCGTCAGGATCGGTTCCGGCAACAAAGCTCAACGTAACCGTCGCCTGACCTGTCCCGCTGCTCTGCGATGACATGTACATCAGGTTATCGAGACCGGTCATGTTCTGCTCGATAACCTGGGTGACGGTGTTTTCCAGAGTCTGAGCCGAAGCGCCGGGATAGTTGGCTGTGACCCGCACGTTTGGCGGTGCCAGATCGGGATATTGCTCAACGGGCAGTGAAAAAATAGCCAGGGCTCCTGTCAGGCACAACAGGATAGCTA
This sequence comes from Citrobacter sp. Cpo089, assembly GCF_030332695.1. NCBI lineage: Bacteria > Pseudomonadati > Pseudomonadota > Gammaproteobacteria > Enterobacterales > Enterobacteriaceae > Citrobacter > Citrobacter sp. Cpo089. The sequence goes on from NZ_JAOWHJ010000038.1 coordinate 34,783, forward strand.
ACACCCAGGCAAAAATGGGGCGATCGATGAAAAAATTCGCCATTAAAAGAGGACCTCGTGTTTCTGCGTATCGTTATGGGTATGGCTTGCTTCACTTTAGCGGCAAGGTACGGGTCAAACGTGGAGAAAAAAAGAAGATAATGTAAATTATCATGCCCGTTTACAGCATACCTTTCGTGCCAACGCCGTCAGGCCTGGATCCAGACCCGACGGCGCTTTGCGGTTCTTTACGTTAGCTCACTGTCTGATTCAGCCGAACGGAAACTGATGCTCACCAACGTTCCCCCTCCGGAAGGTTGAGAGAAGGTCAACGTGCCGCTCAGTCTTTCCGCCCGCTCACGCATAATATTGAGTCCATAATGCCCTGTAGGCTCATGCGGCTCGCCAATGCCGATGCCGTTATCGCGGATATAAACCGTGTGGTTGCCGTCCGGAGCCGTTACGCAGCTGACGGCAATTTCGCTCGCACTCGCATGCTTAATGGCGTTCAGCACCGCTTCACGGATGATCTGCAACAGATGCACCTGCATTTGAGCATCCAACGCTAGCGTGGGTAACCGACAGTCGAGTGTGAGTTTAGCTGAGGTTTGATTTTGCAGCGTTTCCAACATTTCATGCAGGGCGGAGGGTAAGTCTGCCTGCTGTAAGGTCAGACGGAAGGTGGTGAGCAGTTCTCGTAGCTGACGGTAGGCATCGTTCAGCGCCTGGGAGAAATCCGCCATAATGCTTTGTGCCGGGGCGTTATCTTCCGGAATTGAACGCTTCAGCAGCGTGAGCTGAATGCGTAAATAAGAGAGCACCTGCGCCAGCGAGTCGTGCAGCTCGCGTGCAATTGTCGCTCGCTCCTCCATTAACAACAGCTGCTGAAAATGTTTTTGCGCCTGGTTGAAGTACAACCCGCGTCCCAGCATCGAGGAGACGCTGTTGAGCAGCGGAGTAGAAGCACTGACGTTTGGACTTTGCCAGTGCAGTTCGCCGTAGACGGTTTCCTGCATGGTGACAGGCAGGATCTGCATCGGCAGCTCGAGGCTTTTAGTCCCTTCGCTAATCCGCCAGTTATCACCGACGGTGAGTTCAAGGAAATACGCGGCGTCATGTTCGCGGACGATCTGTAAAATATGGCGGAAGCAGTGCACGTCAATCTGGCTGGTATTTAACGCCTGGGAGCACTGATACAACACCTCCAGACGGCGATTGGCTTCGTGGAGATCGTGAGTTTTCTCGGCCACAGACGCTTCCAGCGAACGATACAGCTTGTGTAATTCACTCGACATCTGGCTAAACGTTTTGCCCAGCAATCCCAGTTCATTGGGCAAATCGGTATCCAGCGGTGGGATATCAAACTGACCGTGTTCAATTTGCTGACTGGCCATCACCAGTTTATTCAGCGGACGCACCACCTGCTGGCGAATGCGCCGCAGGGTAAAGAAGACGAGGGTGAATATGCCTATTCCGCCCGCCAGCGAGATGCCAAATACCAGCATCACTTTGCGTTCGGCATAATGCTGCAACGCCAGCACGAAGAGATCGATCTGATCGACGTAGTTGTTGATGTTGGCCTGGTACCATTTCAAATCGCCGTCGACCAGGCGGGCGTTCATTTCCAGCCAGTTAGCATGCAGTCGTCCATAGCGGCTTTTTACCGCTTGTGGCACATACCACGCGTTCAGATTCTGTAGTGCTGGCGAGTTTAGCGCCTGCTGGAAAAGCTGGCGGTGGGCGTTAAGCTGCGGGCTCTGGCTTTGTAGATCGTAACCCAGACGGTAGCTTTGCATGCGCAACGAGCCAGCAACGTTGATGGCTTCGGCATCTCGCAAGCTGCTGGTCAGCGTGAGCAGCGCAATACCTGTTGAGAGAATTGACAGCAGCACTATGTAGAAAAAAGCTTTAGCCAGACTGGCCGAGACCGGACGCTTTACCGTCACTTGTGCATCCTCACACAATACACGTCGCGCCTGAAAACAGCGTGAACGATGCGGTGTATTTGATAAATGTTAATAAAACGCCATGAAACTGGATGGTAACTGAAACACAATTTCATATGCGATGAAATAAATTGATCTGCCACAGGTTCTGGATAAATAGTTGTGCTTCCTGGGCAAATGAACATTGCCGCTTCCTTCCGTGTCGGTTAATAACACTCTTATAAAGAATAAGGTTTTTGCAACCAAAAAAGAAGGAAGCCATGAATCGTTTTATTATGGTCAATAGCCAGCAGTGCCTGGGATGCCATGCCTGTGAGGTCGCCTGCGTCATGGCTCACAATGGCGAACAGCATGTCCTGGACCAACGGCATTTTCAGCCCCGAATTACCGTCATTAAGCATCAGCAGCAGCGCAGCGCGGTGACCTGTCACCACTGCGAAGATGCACCCTGCGCCAGAAGTTGCCCAAACGGGGCAATTAGCCATGATAACGACAGCGTTCAGGTGAACTCACAAAAGTGCATTGGCTGCAAATCGTGCGTCGTTGCCTGTCCTTTCGGCACGATGCAGATCGTACTCACTCCCGTCGCCAAAGGGAAGGTGAAAGCTACCGCGCACAAATGCGATCTGTGCCAGGGGCGTGAACAGGGACCCGCCTGCGTAGAGAACTGTCCGGCGCAGGCGTTACAGCTGGTGACGGAAAATTCGCTTACCGGTCTGTCAAAAGCGCGCAGGCTGCGTGCCGCAAGTCTGGAAAGCCAGCCATGGCATACCAGCACTACCGATTTTGTTCCACATGTCATCACTAAACGTGAGCAAATGCAGGCGACGCCTGCGCGTGGGGAGCCGGATAAACTGGTGATTGAAGCCCGGAAAACCAGCTTTGAAGAGATCTATCTGCCGTTTCGTACGGTACAGGCGGAGCGCGAAGCCTCTCGCTGCCTGAAATGCGGCGACCACAGTATCTGCGAATGGACCTGTCCACTGCATAACCACATTCCGCAGTGGATTGAACTGGTCAAAGCCGGGAATATCGACGCGGCGGTTGAGCTTTCTCACCAGACCAACTGCCTGCCGGAGGTGACCGGACGCGTTTGCCCGCAGGATCGACTCTGCGAAGGGGCATGCACGGTGCGTAGCGAGCATGGCGCAGTCACCATCGGTAATATTGAGCGTTACATCTCCGATCGGGCGCTGAGTAAAGGATGGCGACCGGACTTAAGCCATGTGCAGAAAGTGGACAAGCGTGTTGCCATCATCGGTGCGGGTCCGGCGGGTCTGGCCTGTGCGGATGTGCTGGCGCGCAGCGGCGTCAGCACATCCGTTTACGATCGCCATCCTGAAATTGGCGGTTTGCTGACGTTCGGTATTCCGGCCTTCAAGCTGGACAAATCGCTGCTGGCGCGTCGCCGTGAAATCTTCAGCGCCATGGGCATTCATTTTGAACTTAACTGTGAAGTGGGTAAGGATGTCGCGCTTGAAAAGCTGCTGGAGGATTACGATGCCGTGTTCGTGGGCGTAGGAACCTATCGTTCCATGAAGGCGGACCTGCCAAATGAAGATGCGCCTGGCGTGTATGATGCGCTGCCGTTCCTGATTGCCAACACCAAGCAGGTGATGGGGCTGGAGGAACTGCCTGAAGAACCGTTTATCGATACCGCCGGACTAAACGTGGTTGTGCTGGGCGGAGGTGATACGGCAATGGACTGTGTGCGAACCGCCCTGCGTCATGGCGCAAGCCAGGTGACCTGCGCCTATCGTCGTGATGAAGCCAACATGCCCGGCTCAAAAAAAGAGGTGAAGAACGCCCGGGAAGAGGGGGCAAACTTCGAGTTTAACGTCCAGCCGGTTGAGCTGGTGCTGCATGCCGATGGGCGAGTCAGCGGCGTGCGTTTCTTACGAACCCAACTTGGCGAACCTGATGCGCAGGGCCGTCGTCGCCCGGTTCCCATCGCCGGGAGTGAGTTTGTTATGCCCGCAGATGCGGTGATCATGGCGTTTGGCTTTCACCCACACGGCATGCCGTGGCTGGAGTCGCATGGCGTTAAGGTCGATAACTGGGGGCGCATTGCCGCCGATGTTGAAAGCGCATACCGTTATCAAACCAGTAACCCGAAAATCTTTGCCGGTGGTGACGCGGTACGCGGTGCAGACCTGGTGGTGACGGCTATGGCGGAAGGGCGGCACGCCGCCCAGGGGATCGTCGACTGGCTGGGCGTAAAATCAGTCAAATCTCATTAATCGGCGAGCAGGCCGGATAAAATGCGTTAGCGTTGCCATCCGGCAATGTGCCGCATGAATGCCTGATGGCGCTTTGCTTAACAGGCCTACATTGTTCCAAGACAAACCCGGTTTCACGGCGTAGTATTATTTCTCACTTCTTGCTGTGGAGCCGGTATGTCGCAAAAAATTACCCTCATCAAAGATAAAGTCCTTTCCGATAACTACTTCGTCCTGCGCAATATCACTTATGACCTGACCCGTAAGAATGGAGAGGTGATCCGTCACAAACGTGAGGTTTACGATCGTGGCAACGGCGCCACAATCCTGCTGTATAACCCGGAGAAGAAAACGGTGGTGCTCATCCGCCAGTTTCGCGTTGCGACATGGGTCAACGGTAACGAAGACGGTCAACTGATTGAAACCTGCGCCGGGCTGCTGGATAACGACGAACCGGAAGCATGTATTCGAAAAGAGGCGATTGAAGAGACCGGCTTTGAAGTGGGTGAAGTACGTAAACTGTTTGAGCTATACATGTCGCCGGGCGGTGTGACGGAAATAATCCACTTCTTCATCGCACAATACAGTGACAGCCAGCGTGCAAACGCGGGTGGCGGCGTGGAAGATGAAGATATTGAAGTTCTGGAACTGCCGTTCACACAGGCGCTGGAAATGATCAAAACAGGTGAGATCCGTGACGGTAAAACAGTGCTATTACTGAACTATTTGCAGTCATCGCATCTCATGGACTAATGCGCGGGATTTATATTTCTTTACAAATTTACGGCCAATCCGACGATTCTTATTGAGCCACATCAGTCGCGCAAGGAAGATACCGCTTAGGCTGTGTGTTTTGACTTCGGAGTTGTACCGTCCATGCGCTATCGCGTTATTCTCCTTTTCCTGCTCGGGTTGCTACCCGCCCGTTTGCTGTGGGCTGCGCCCGCGCAACAGGCGTTTTCTGACTGGCAGGTGACGTGTAATAACCAAAATTTTTGCGTGGCGCGCAATACCGGGGAGCACCACGGCCTGGTCATGACCTTGAGCCGCAGCGCCGGGGCATATACCGATGCCGTGTTGCGTATTGAGCTGGGCGGGCTGGAATCGTCCAGCGTCAAAGAGAGCGATATTGCGCCGCGTCTGCTGTTGGATGGTGCGCCACTCTCGCTGAGCGGCGAACATTGGCGCATAACTCCCTGGCAGCTGACGACCGATGATCCCGCCACCATCAGCGCATTTTTACAAACCGTACAGGACGCGAAGGCGATTACCCTGCAAAAAGGTGCGCAAAACCTTTCGCTGGTCGGGCTAAAAGCCGCGTTGTTGTTTATCGACGCCCAGCAAAAACGGGTGGGGAGCGAAACCGCATGGATTGAAAAAGGTGACGAGCCTCCGCTCAGCGTACCCCCGGCCCCCGCGCTGAAAGGTGTAGCGGTCATTAATCCAACGCCAACGCCTCTCACACAGCAGGAGCGCAGTGAACTGCTGGACTATGGTAACTGGCGGATCAACGGTATTCGCTGCTCTATCGATCCGCTGCGTCGCGAGATGCGCGTCACGGCCCTAACGGATGATAAAGCGCTGCTGATGATTGGCTGTGAGGCCGGGGCGTATAACATCATCGATCTGGCGTGGGTGGTTTCACGTACGACTCCGTTGACTTCACGCGCGGTACGGTTAAACCTGCCGTTTAAAACGGATACAGAAAGTCGCGATATGGAGCTGACCAACGCGACGTTTGACGAGAAGTCGCGGGAGCTGGTCACCCTCGCTAAAGGGCGAGGGTTGGCAGATTGCGGTATCCAGACCCGCTGGCGCTACGACGGGCAACGTTTTCGCCTGGTGCGCTATGCCCAGGAGCCAAGCTGCGATAACTGGCATGGGCCAGATGCCTGGCCCACGCTGTGGATCACGCGTTAAGCATCTTGTGCGCTTTGTCGACGATGTTATCTACCGTAAAGCCGAAGAACGGGAACAGCTTGTCCGCCGGAGCCGACTCCCCATAACCCGTCATCCCAACAATTGCCCCTTTCAGCCCGACATATTTGTACCAGTAGTCGGCAATCCCTGCTTCTACCGCCACACGCGCGCTGACGTTTGCTGGCAGGACCGATTCCCGGTACGCCTCATCCTGGGCGTCGAAGATATCGGTTGAGGGCAGAGAAACCACCCGCACGTTACGACCTTCGCCGGTCAGTTTTTCCGCTGCCAGTAGCGTGATTTCCATTTCTGAACCGGTAGCAATCAAAATAACATCCGGCTTACCGCCGCCGTCCTTCAGCACATAGCCGCCGCGGGCAATTTGCTGTACCTGCTCAGGCGTGCGCTCAACTTGCGCCAGATTCTGCCGCGAGAGGATCAGCGCGGTTGGCCCGTCGTGACGTTCGACTGCCAGCTTCCAGCCTACCGCCGCCTCAACCTGATCGCATGGTCGCCAGGTGCTGAAATTAGGCGTCAGACGCAGGCTGGCGAGCTGTTCAACGGCCTGGTGCGTAGGACCATCTTCCCCCAGACCAATTGAGTCGTGGGTATAAACCATGATTTGTCGGGCTTTCATCAGCGCCGCCATACGCGCGGCATTACGGGCATATTCGACAAACATCAGGAACGTAGCGGTGTACGGTACGAAGCCCCCGTGGTGCGCGATACCGTTGGCAATCGCGGTCATGCCAAATTCACGCACGCCGTAGTGGATGTAGTTTCCTGCATGATCCTCTTTAAGAGAGGAGGAGCCTTTCCAGATGGTCAGGTTGCTGGGGGCCAGATCCGCCGATCCGCCAAGCAGCTCAGGCAGTATAGGCCCGTAGGCGTTAAGGGTATTTTGCGAGGCCTTACGGGTGGCGATTTTGGCCGGATTAGCCTGCAGCTCGGTAATATATTTCTGGGTTGTTGCCTCCCACTCCTTCGGCAGTCCACCGCTCATCCGGCGAGTAAACTCTGCCGCCAGTTCCGGGTAGGCTTGTTGGTAAGCTGCGAATTTCTCCTTCCAGCCCTGTTGCACTTTTTCGCCTTTCTCGCGTGCGTCCCACGCCCGGTAAATCTCTTTGGGGATCTCAAAAGCAGGATGATGCCACCCCAGTTTCTGCCGGGTCAGCGCCACCTCTTCTTCGCCCAGCGCAGCGCCGTGCGCTTCCTCTTTTCCGGCTTTATTTGGTGAGCCAAAACCAATCACCGTGCGGCAGATAATCAGCGACGGTTTATCGGTAACAGCCTGCGCTTCCTGAATGGCTTTTTTCACCGCCTCAGGGTCATGACCGTCAATCTCGTGCACCACATGCCAGTGATAAGCCTCAAAGCGTTTTGCAGTATCGTCGGTAAACCAGCCGTCGGTTTCGCCATCAATCGAGATGCCGTTGTGATCGTAGAAGCCGATGAGTTTGCCAAGCCCCAACGTGCCCGCCAGCGAACAAGCCTCGTGTGAAATACCCTCCATCAGACAGCCGTCGCCCATAAAGACCCAGGTAAAGTGGTCAACAATCTCATGGTCTGGCTGGTTAAACTGCGCTGCCAGCGTTCGCTCGGCAATGGCCATGCCGACGGCGTTGGCTAACCCCTGGCCCAGCGGTCCGGTGGTGGTTTCCACGCCCGGTGTGTAGCCAATTTCCGGGTGACCTGGCGTTTTCGAATGGAGCTGACGGAAGTTCTTTAATTCTTCGATCGGCAGGTCGTAACCGGAAAGATGCAACAGGCTGTAAAGCAGCATTGAGGCGTGGCCGTTGGACAGAATAAACCGGTCACGATCGTACCAGGTGGGATCGGCCGGGTTATGGCGTAGAAAATCGTTCCACAGCACTTCGGCGATATCGGCCATCCCCATTGGTGCTCCAGGGTGGCCGGAGTTTGCTTTTTGGACGGCATCCATACTTAGCGCACGAATGGCATTGGCAAGCTCTTTACGGGTCATAGGAAATACTCCTTGAAAAGTAAAGTGTTAGATGCGTGTTGTGATTCACACTTTTGGGAAAATTGCGGCCGTTGTCAGCAAAAAGCATAGCAGACAAGCATGGTATTGCTGGATTAAGCAGGTAACATGGCTGTTATAAATTGATAACAAATTCTTTCTTTGAATGGTGAGAGTTTGGGGACCTTCAAAGTTTGTGCCGTTGACTGAGGTGATAATGTGCGGCTCAGTAGAATGGTTACCCGCGCCACTTTTTTGATAGATACGTGAAAGGAACAACAAGATGGATGACCAGTTAAAACAAAGCGCCCTCGATTTCCACGAATTTCCGGTACCCGGTAAAATCCAGGTTTCTCCAACCAAGCCTCTGGCAACGCAGCGCGACCTGGCGCTGGCCTATTCGCCGGGCGTGGCTGCACCGTGTCTTGAAATTGAAAAGGACCCGCTGGCAGCCTACAAATACACCGCGCGCGGCAACCTGGTTGCGGTTATTTCCAACGGTACAGCGGTGCTGGGTCTCGGCAACATTGGCGCGTTGGCCGGCAAACCGGTGATGGAAGGTAAAGGCGTTCTGTTTAAGAAATTCGCCGGGATCGACGTGTTCGACATTGAAGTCGATGAACTCGATCCGGATAAATTTATCAATGTGGTTGCGGCCCTGGAACCCACGTTTGGCGGTATCAACCTCGAAGATATCAAAGCGCCGGAGTGCTTCTACATTGAGCAAAAACTGCGCGAACGCATGAATATTCCGGTCTTCCACGATGACCAGCACGGTACGGCAATCATCAGTACTGCCGCAATTCTGAACGGTCTGCGGGTGGTTGAGAAAAATATCTCTGACGTGCGCATGGTGGTGTCTGGTGCAGGTGCGGCGGCGATTGCCTGTATGAACCTGCTGGTAGCGCTGGGTATGCAGAAACACAATATTGTGGTCTGTGACTCCAAAGGCGTGATTTACAAAGACCGCGAACCGAACATGGCGGAAACCAAAGCGGCTTACGCGGTGGTGGATGATGGTAAGCGCACGCTGGATGATGTTATTGATGGTGCAGACATTTTCCTCGGCTGCTCGGGCCCGAAAGTGCTGACCCAGGAAATGGTTAAGAAGATGGCGCGTGCGCCAATGATTCTGGCTCTCGCTAACCCGGAACCGGAAATCCTGCCGCCGCTGGCAAAAGAGGTACGTTCCGACGCCATCATCTGTACCGGTCGTTCCGACTACCCGAACCAGGTTAACAACGTCCTGTGCTTCCCGTTCATCTTCCGCGGTGCGCTGGACGTTGGTGCGACGGCCATTAACGAAGAGATGAAACTGGCGGCGGTGCACGCCATTGCTGAGCTGGCGCATGCCGAGCAGAGTGAAGTGGTGGCCTCTGCTTATGGCGATCAGGACCTGAGCTTCGGCCCAGAATACATCATTCCGAAACCGTTCGACCCGCGTCTGATCGTCAAAATCGCCCCTGCTGTGGCGAAAGCGGCGATGGACTCCGGCGTGGCAACGCGTCCGATTGCCGATTTTGACGCTTACATCGATAAGCTGACCGAGTTCGTCTACAAAACCAACCTGTTCATGAAGCCGATTTTCTCCCTGGCACGCAAAGCGCCGAAGCGCGTGGTGCTGACCGAAGGGGAAGAAGCGCGCGTACTGCACGCTACCCAGGAGCTGATCACGTTAGGGCTGGCAAAACCGATCCTGATCGGGCGTCCGAGCGTTATTGAAATGCGTATCCAGAAGCTGGGTCTGCAGATCAAAGCGGGTGTCGATTTTGAAATCGTCAACAATGAGTCCGATCCGCGCTTTAAAGAGTACTGGAGCGAGTACTACCAGATTATGAAGCGTCGTGGGATTACCCAGGAGCAGGCGCAGCGTGCGGTGATTGCCAACACCACGGTGATCGGCGCAATCATGGTACAGCGCGGCGAAGCGGATGCGATGATCTGCGGTACGATTGGCGACTACCATGAGCACTTCAGCGTGGTAAAAGAGGTGTTTGGTCATCGCGACGGCGTGCATACTGCCGGAGCGATGAACGCCTTGCTGCTGCCAAGCGGTAACACCTTTATCGCCGATACTTACGTCAACGACGATCCTACGCCTGAGCAACTGGCGGAAATCGCCGTGATGGCGGCAGAGACCGTGCGCCGCTTTGGTATTGAACCGAAGGTGGCGTTGTTGTCGCACTCCAACTTTGGTTCCTCTAACTGCCCGTCGGCCAGCAAAATGCGCGACGCGCTGGAGCTGATTAAGGCGCGTGCGCCAGAGTTGATGATTGACGGCGAAATGCACGGCGATGCCGCGCTGGTGGAAAGCATCCGTAATGACCGCATGCCGGACAGTCCATTGAAAGGCTCAGCGAATATTCTGGTGATGCCAAATATGGAAGCGGCCCGTATTAGTTACAACTTACTACGCGTTTCCAGTTCTGAAGGCGTAACGGTTGGCCCGGTGCTGATGGGGGTTGCGAAACCGGTTCACGTATTAACGCCGATCGCCTCTGTTCGTCGTATCGTTAATATGGTGGCGCTGGCGGTTGTAGAAGCCCAAACGCAGCCGCTGTAATTTCACTTTAATTTATTTCCGGCGCGGGTTTCTCCCGCGCCTTTTTATTTTCCCTTTCTTAGTGATCTACTTCACCTTTTAAACCTGGTTGCCGAATTTTGTTATTTACTCTGACAAAAAATTGCCACGATGAGGGCAGTTTTAGCGGAGGCGGTGAGCAATGGAAAAAGAACGCATTATTCAGGAATTTGTGCCGGGGAAACAGGTCACACTGGCGCATCTCATTGCGCACCCCGGCGAGGAATTAGCGAAAAAGATCGGCGTTCCCGAAGCGGGCGCTATCGGCATCATGACGCTGACGCCAGGCGAAACCGCGATGATTGCCGGTGACTTAGCCATGAAGGCGGCGGATGTACATATCGGTTTTCTCGATAGATTCAGCGGCGCACTGGTGATCTACGGTTCGGTAGGCGCAGTAGAAGAAGCGTTATTACAGACGGTAAGCGGTCTGGGTCGATTATTAAATTTCACTTTGTGCAACCTGACAAAAAGTTAATCAGAGGCGGCGATGAAACGTATTGCATTTGTCGGTACGGTGGGGGCGGGGAAAACAACGCTCTTTAATGCGCTACAGGGGAATTATTCCCTCGCCAGAAAAACACAGGCCGTGGAGTTTAATGAAAATGGCGATATCGATACGCCAGGGGAATATTTTAGCCATCCGCGCTGGTATCACGCCTTAATTACCACGCTGCAGGATGTTGATACGTTGATTTATATACACGCGGCAAATGATAAAGAAAGTCGCTTACCTGCCGGGCTGTTGGATATCGGCGCCAGTAAACGACAAATCGCCGTTATCAGTAAAACGGACATGCCGGATGCCGACGTCGCCGCAACGCGACAACTACTTCGCGGGATGGGGTTTCAGGAGCCGATTTTTGAGCTCAATAGCCATGACCCGCGTAGCGTGCAGCACCTGGTGGATTATCTGACTGAGCTCAGCCAAAAGGAGGAAAGGGCAGGTGAAAAAACTCATCACAGCTAATGATATTCGTGCGGCCCACGCACGCGGCGAACAGGAAATGTCGGTTGTTCTGCGCGCCAGCATCATCACCCCGGAGGCGCGCGAAGTTGCGGAGCTGCTGGGCGTTACCATCAGTGAATGCGAGGAATCCGCGTCAACTGCTGCTGTACCGGCGGCGGTTGATGATGGCAAAACGGAAAGCCAGCGCATTCGCGAAACCATCATTGCGCAGTTACCGGAAGGGCAGTTTACCGAAAGCCTGGTCGCCCAGCTGATGGACAAAGTTATGAAGGAGAAGCAGTCGCTGGAACAGGGCGGAATGCAGCCGAGCTTTAACTCGGTAACCGGCAAAGGCGGCGTCAAAGTCATCGACGGCAGCAGCGTGAAGTTTGGTCGTTTTGACGGCGCGCAGCCGCACTGCGTGGGCTTAACCGATCTGGTGACCGACCAGGACGGTAGCAGTATGGCCGCCGGGTTTATGCAGTGGGATAACGCCTTTTTCCCATGGACGCTGAACTACGACGAAATCGACATGATTCTGGAAGGCGAGCTGCACGTTCGCCACGAAGGCGAAACCATGATTGCAAAAGCCGGGGACGTAATGTTTATCCCGAAAGGTTCCAGCATCGAATTTGGTACGCCATCGACGGTGAAGTTTCTGTATGTGGCCTGGCCTGCGAACTGGCAGTCCTGCTAAGGCGGATGTATGAAGGATTTCATTACCGAAGCATGGCTCAGAGCGAATCATACGCTCAGCGAAGGGGCTGAAATTCATCTCCCCGCTGACGCTCGCCTGACGCCGTCTGCCCGGGAATTACTGGAAAGCCGACATCTGCGTATTAAGTTTATCGACGAGCAGGGCAGCCTGTTTATTGATGACGAAGAACAGCAGCCGCAGCCGGTGCATGGATTAACCAGCAGAGATACGCATCCACAGGCCAGCTGCGAACTGTGTCATCAACCGGTGGTGAAGAAACCGGACACCCTGACGCATCTGACGGCGGACAAGATGGTCGCCAAAAGCGATCCGCGTCTGGGATTTCGCGCCGCGCTGGACAGCACCATCGCCGTGGCCGTGTGGTTGCAGATTGAGATGGCAGAACCGTGGCAGCCGTGGCTGGCGGATATCCGCTCGCGCCTGGGCAATATTATGCGCGCTGATGCCATGGATGAGCCGCTGGCAGCACAAGCTGTCGTGGGTTTAAGTGACGAAGATTTACACCGTCTTTCGCATCAACCGCTGCGCTATCTGGACCACGACCATCTGGTGCCGGAGGCCAGCCACGGACGTGATTGCGCGCTGCTTAATTTGCTGCGTACCAAAGTCCGTGAAACGGAGACGGTGGCGGCCCAGGTGTTCATCACTCGCAGTTTTGAGGTTATGCGACCGGACATTATGCAGGCGCTCAATCGCCTTTCCAGTACGGTCTACGTGATGATGATTCTGAGCGTTGCGAAGCATCCGCTGACGGTTAACCAAATTCAACAGCGACTGGGGGAGAAGCAATGATCATTGAACGTGCTCGTCAACTCGCCCAACGCTCACCTGCACGGGTGGTGTTCCCGGATGCGCTGGATGTCCGGGTGCTGAAGGCGGCGAATTACCTGCATCAGCACGGTCTGGCACATCCCATTCTCGTCGCCAGTCCGTTTGCGCTGCGCCAGTTTGCCCTCAGCCACCGGGTGGCAATGGATGGTATTCAGGTTATCGATCCGCAAAGCAATCAGCCAATGCGCGAAGAGTTTGCGCTGCGCTGGCTGGCCCGCGCGGGAGATAAAACGCCTGCGGATGCGCTGGAAAAACTCAACGATCCGCTGATGTTCGCCGCTGCAATGGTCAGCGCGGGTAAAGCTGACGTCTGTATTGCGGGCAATCTCTCATCAACAGCGAACGTGCTGCGTGCCGGATTACGCATTATCGGGCTACAGCCTGGCTGTAAAACGCTGTCGTCAATTTTCCTGATGCTGCCGCAGTACCTTGGGCCGTCATTAGGCTTTGCCGATTGCAGCGTCGTACCGCAGCCCACCGCCGCACAGTTGGCGGATATTGCGATTGCCAGCGCACAGACATGGCAGGCGATCACTGGTGAAGAGCCGCGCGTCGCCATGCTGTCGTTTTCAAGCAATGGCAGTGCTCGCCATCCTAACGTCGCTAACGTGCAGCAGGCGACCGAGATCGTTCGTGAGCGTGCCCCGCAGCTTACCGTGGACGGAGAACTGCAATTTGATGCCGCCTTTGTTCCGGATGTCGCTGCGCAAAAAGCGCCCGCCAGTCCGTTAAAGGGCAATGCCAATGTGATGGTCTTCCCATCGCTCGAGGCAGGCAATATTGGCTACAAAATCGCTCAGCGTCTGGGAGGGTATCGCGCAGTGGGTCCGTTGATTCAAGGGCTTGCCGCACCGCTTCACGACCTCTCTCGTGGCTGTAGCGTACAGGAAATTATCGAACTGGCGTTGGTGGCAGCAGTGCCGCGCCAGACTGACGTGAGTCGTGAAAACGCCTCACAAACACTGGTTGTTTAGGTCCCGTTCTGGACCCCTTAATGAGAGGAAAACACAATGGAAGCATTAGGAATGATTGAAACCCGGGGCCTGGTTGCACTGATTGAGGCTTCTGACGCAATGGTTAAAGCGGCACGCGTGAAACTGGTTGGCGTGAAGCAGATCGGTGGCGGTCTGGTCACTGCCATGGTCCGTGGCGACGTAGCGGCATGTAAAGCTGCAACGGACGCAGGTGCTGCGGCAGCACAGCGTATTGGCGAGCTGGTTTCAGTACACGTGATCCCACGTCCGCACGGCGATCTGGAAGAAGTGTTCCCGATCAGCTTTAAAGGCGACAGCAACGACATGTAAGTCGTCCATGTGACGCCACAGACTTCATTGCTGGCGTCACCCTCTCTCCTTTTCACATTACCTTCTGCGGAGGGTAGGGGGAGGTTTTACCTGAAATATGCCACGGAGGCGCGTATGAAACTGGCAATCGTTACAGGACAAATTGTTTGTACCGTACGCCATCAGGGGCTCGCGCACGACAAGTTGCTGATGGTGGAAATGATTGACGCCCAGGGAAATCCCGATGGGCAATGTGCTGTTGCTATCGACAGCATCGGGGCGGGAACCGGAGAGTGGGTGCTGCTGGTCAGCGGAAGCTCCGCCCGTCAGGCGCACCGGAATGAATCATCGCCTGTCGATCTGTGCGTGATTGGCATTGTCGATGAAGTGGTGGCAGGTGGTCAGGTGATCTTCCATAAATAAGGCAGAAAATCATGAATCAACAGGATATTGAACAGGTCGTGAAAGCGGTACTGCTGAAAATGAAAGACAGCAGCCAACCCGTCAGTGCCGTTCAAGAAATGGGCGTTTTTGCCTCCCTGGATGACGCAGTGGCGGCAGCAAAACTGGCCCAGCAGGGGCTGAAAAGCGTCGCCATGCGCCAACTGGCTATCACGGCCCTACGTGAGGCGGGCGAAAAGCACGCCAGAGAATTAGCGGAACTTGCCGTCACTGAAACCGGCATGGGACGCGTCGAAGATAAATTTGCCAAAAACGTGGCGCAGGCGCGCGGCACGCCGGGTGTGGAATGCCTGTCTCCACAGGTTCTGACCGGCGATAACGGTCTGACGCTGATTGAAAACGCGCCGTGGGGCGTGGTGGCCTCGGTAACCCCATCCACCAACCCGGCCGCGACCGTCATTAACAACGCCATCAGCCTGATTGCCGCTGGTAACAGCGTGGTTTTCGCACCGCATCCGGCGGCGAAAAAAGTCTCTCAGCGCGCTATCACTCTGCTTAACCAGGCGGTGGTTGCCGCAGGCGGTCCGGCAAACCTGTTGGTGACGGTTGCCAACCCGGATATCGAGACTGCCCAGCGTCTGTTCAAGTACCCAGGTATCGGCCTGCTGGTGGTGACCGGTGGTGAAGCCGTAGTGGACGCCGCGCGTAAGCACACCAACAAACGTCTGATTGCCGCTGGTGCGGGTAATCCGCCAGTGGTGGTTGATGAAACGGCTGACCTGGCACGTGCGGCGCAGTCGATAGTCAAAGGTGCATCGTTTGACAACAACATCATCTGCGCCGACGAAAAAGTGCTGATCGTGGTCGATAGCGTCGCTGATGAACTGATGCGTCTGATGGAAAGCCAGCATGCGGTGAAACTGACCGCTGCTCAGGCCGAACAGCTGCAGCCGGTGCTGCTGAAAAATATCGATGAGCGCGGTAAAGGCACGGTCAGTCGTGACTGGGTCGGACGCGATGCCGGAAAAATCGCTGCGGCGATTGGTCTGAACGTACCGGAGCAAACCCGTCTGTTATTCGTCGAAACCTCAGCGACGCATCCGTTTGCCGTTACCGAACTGATGATGCCGGTGCTGCCGGTCGTACGGGTTGCCAACGTCGATGAAGCCATTGAACTGGCGGTCAAGCTGGAAGGCGGCTGCCACCATACGGCGGCGATGCACTCACGCAATATCGAAAATATGAACCGTATGGCAAACGCCATTGATACCAGCATCTTCGTTAAGAACGGACCGTGCATTGCCGGTCTTGGACTGGGCGGTGAAGGCTGGACCACGATGACCATTACCACACCAACCGGGGAAGGGGTGACCAGTGCGCGTACGTTTGTGCGTCTGCGTCGCTGTGTGTTGGTAGACGCCTTCAGAATTGTATAAGGAGTAAATGAGATGGCGCACGACGAACAACGTTGGTTGACACCCAGACTGCTAAAAGCGGCAACGCTATGTAACCAGACGCCCGCAAAGAGCGATTCACCGCTGTGGTTGGGCATTGATTTGGGAACGTGTGATGTGGTGTCGATGGTTGTGGACAGTGACGGACAGCCGGTCGCGGTTTGCCTGGACTGGGCCGATGTCGTGCGCGATGGCATCGTCTGGGATTTCTTTGGTGCGGTGACCATCGTTCGTCGCCATCTCGATACGCTCGAACAACAGCTGGGTTGCCGTTTTACCCATGCGGCAACCTCGTTTCCACCGGGAACTGACCCACGCATCTCTATTAACGTGCTGGAGTCTGCCGGGCTTGAAGTGAGCCATGTCCTCGACGAACCAACCGCGGTGGCGGATCTGTTGCAGCTTGATAACGCCGGCGTGGTGGATATTGGTGGTGGCACTACCGGGATTGCAATTGTTAAACAGGGAAAAGTGACTTACTCCGCTGATGAAGCGACCGGCGGGCACCATATCTCTCTGACGCTGGCCGGGAACCGTCGTATCCAGTTGGAGGAAGCCGAGCAGTACAAGCGCAGCAATGGCAAAGAAATCTGGCCGGTGGTGAAGCCTGTCTACGAAAAGATGGCAGAAATCGTGGCGCACCATATTGCCGGACAGAGTGTCGCTGATTTGTGGCTGGCGGGTGGCTCCTGTATGCAGCCGGGCGTTGATGAACTGTTCCGTAAGCGTTTCCCGGAACTGCAGGTGCATTTACCCCAGCACAGCCTGTTTATGACTCCGCTGGCGATTGCAAACAGCGGAAAAGAAAAAGCGGAAGGAATCTATGCAAGCTGAATTGCAGACCGCGCTCTTTCAGGCATTCGATACCCTGAATCTGCAACGCGTAAAAACGTTTAGCGTTCCCCCGGTTACGTTATGTGGACTGGGAGCGCTCAGTACCTGCGGACAGGAAGCACAAACGCGCGGACTGACGCATATGTTCGTCATGGTTGACAGCTTTCTGCATCAGGCGGGGATGACCGCCGCACTGGAGCGCAGCCTGGCGATGAAAGGTGTGGCAATGACGCTGTGGCCATGTCCGGTAGGTGAACCGTGCATTACGGACGTCTGCGCGGCAGTCGCGCAACTGCGTGAATCAAAGTGCGACGGTGTCGTGGCTTTCGGCGGCGGTTCCGTGCTGGATGCCGCCAAGGCAGTGGCGTTGCTGGTGACCAATCCTACCCAGACGCTGGCTGACATGGACGAGCGCAGCGTGTTACGCCCGCGTCTGCCGCTGATTGCCGTACCGACTACCGCCGGAACGGGTTCAGAAACCACGAACGTCACGGTGATTATCGACGCCGCGACCGGACTCAAAAAAGTGCTGGCCCACGCAACCCTGATGCCGGATGTGGCGATCCTTGACGCCGCATTGACGGAAGGCGTGCCTGCACACGTAACGGCGATGACCGGGATTGATGCATTGACGCACGCCGTTGAAGCGTATAGCGCACTGAACGCGACGCCGTTTACCGACAGCCTGGCGATTGGCGCGATAGCGATGATCGGTAAATCGCTGCCGAAGGCCGTCGGCTACGGTCAGGATCTGGCGGCGCGCGAAAGCATGCTGCTGGCTTCCTGTATGGCCGGGATGGCGTTTTCCAGCGCTGGGCTTGGCCTGTGCCATGCGATGGCGCACCAGCCGGGGGCGACGTTGCACATTCCACACGGACAGGCTAACGCCATGCTGCTTCCTACGGTAATGGGGTTCAACCGCATGGTGTGTCGTGAGCGCTTCAGCCATATCGGACGCGCGTTAACCAACAAGAAATCGGACGATCGTGATGCTATCAACGCGGTCAGCGAGTTGATTAGCGAAGTGGGCCAGACCAAACGACTCTCTGACGTTGGGGCAAAGCCCGAGCAGTACAGCGCATGGGCTCACGCTGCGCTGGAGGATATTTGTATTCGCAGTAACCCACGCACCGCCACGCAGGCACATATCATCGACCTGTACGCGGCTGCTGGGTAATGCCTGTAGGCCGGATAAGGTGCTCGCACCGTCATCCGGCAATAACACGGCGTTAATGCCGGAGGCGACGTAAACGTCTTATCCGGCCTACAAATCACAAATGACAGGGAGTAGGGGCTATGGGAATTAACGAAATCATCATGTACATCATGATGTTCTTTATGCTGATTGCCGCCGTGGACAGGATCCTGTCGCAGTTCGGCGGTTCGGCACGCTTCCTCGGGAAGTTCGGTAAGAGTATTGAGGGATCGGGCGGCCAGTTTGAAGAAGGTTTTATGGCGATGGGCGCACTGGGCCTGGCGATGGTCGGTATGACCGCGCTGGCACCGGTTCTGGCGCATGTGCTCGGGCCAGTAATTATTCCGCTGTATGAAATGTTGGGCGCGAACCCGTCGATGTTTGCCGGAACGCTGCTGGCGTGCGATATGGGCGGCTTCTTCCTGGCGAAAGAACTGGCGGGCGGCGACGTTGCGGCGTGGCTGTACTCTGGCCTGATCCTCGGGGCGATGATGGGGCCGACGCTGGTCTTCTCCATTCCGGTTGCGTTGGGGATTATTGAACCGTCTGACCGTCGTTATCTGGCGCTGGGCGTGCTGGCGGGTATTGTCACCATTCCGATTGGTTGTATTGCGGGCGGTTTGATTGCGATGTACTCCGGCGTCGAAATCAACGGGCAGCCGGTGGAATTCACCTTCGCGCTGATCCTGATGAATATGATCCCGGTGTTGATCGTGGCTGTGCTGGTGGCGCTGGGACTGAAATTCATCCCGGAAAAAATGATCAACGGCTTCCAGATCTTCGCGAAATTCCTGGTGGCGCTGATCACCATTGGCCTGGCAGCAGCGGTGGTCAAATTCCTGCTCGGCTGGGAGCTGATCCCAGGTCTTGATCCTATCTTCATGGCTCCGGGCGACAAGCCGGGTGAAGTGATGCGCGCCATCGAAGTGATCGGTTCTATTTCCTGCGTACTGCTCGGTGCGTACCCAATGGTACTGCTGCTGACCCGCTGGTTTGAAAAACCGCTGATGAGCGTCGGTAACCTGTTAAAAATCAATAATATTGCGGCTGCTGGTATGGTCGCGACGCTGGCGAACAACATTCCAATGTTCGGCATGATGAAGAATATGGATACCCGCGGCAAAGTGATCAACTGCGCCTTTGCGGTCTCCGCGGCCTTTGCACTGGGTGACCACTTAGGCTTCGCCGCTGCCAACATGAACGCGATGATCTTCCCGATGATTGTCGGCAAGTTGATTGGCGGCGTGACGGCGATTGGTGTGGCTATGCTGTTGGTACCGAAAGATGAAGATGTGCCAGCAGAAGTAGAAACCAACCCGGAGGCGCAATCGTGAATACTCGCCAGCTACTGAGCGTCGGTATCGATATCGGCACCACTACCACTCAGGTGATTTTCTCGCGCCTTGAACTGGTTAACCGTGCGGCAGTGTCGCAGGTGCCGCGCTACGAATTCATCAAACGCGAAATTAGCTGGCAAAGCCCGGTGTTCTTTACCCCCGTTGATAAGCAGGGCGGGTTGAAAGAGGCCGAACTTAAGGCGCTGATCCTCGCCCAGTATCAGGCGGCGGGTATTGCGCCTGAGATTGTCGATTCCGGCGCGATCATCATCACCGGAGAAAGTGCCAAAACCCGAAATGCGCGTCCGGCGGTGATGGCGCTCTCTCAGTCTCTGGGGGACTTCGTGGTTGCCAGCGCCGGTCCGCATCTGGAATCAGTGATTGCCGGTCACGGTGCGGGGGCACAAACCCTTTCAGAGCAGAAGTTGTGCCGCGTACTGAATATCGACATCGGTGGCGGTACGTCGAACTACGTTCTGTTCGATGCCGGAAAGGTCAGCGGTTCGGCTTGCCTCAACGTCGGCGGACGATTGCTGGAAACGGATGGCCAGGGGCGCGTTGTGCATGCGCATCAGCCGGGACAGATGATTGTTGATGACGTATTTGGTCCGGGCACTGATGCCCGAACTCTCAATGCGGCGCAGCTTGTTCAGGTAGCCCGACGGATGGCGGCGCTGATTGTGGAGGTGATTGACGGCACGTTATCACCGCTGGCGCAGGCGCTGATGCAAACCGGCCTGTTACCGGCGGGCGTGAAGCCGGAAGTGATTACGTTGTCCGGCGGGGTGGGCGAATGCTACCGCAACCAACCTGCCGATCCGTTCTGTTTTTCCGACATTGGCCCGCTGTTAGCGACGGCGCTGCATGAACATCCGCGCCTGCGTGAGATGAACGTGCAGTTCCCGGCGCAAACCGTGCGCGCCACGGTGATTGGCGCCGGTGCGCATACGCTGTCGCTTTCGGGCAGCACTATCTGGCTGGAAGGTGTGGCGCTTCCGCTGCGCAATCTGCCGGTGGCGATTCCGGTTGATGAGGCTGATTTGGTGGCCGCCTGGCAACAGGCGCTAATGCAGCTCGATCTTGACCCGCAAACAGACGCCTAC
This sequence comes from Citrobacter sp. Cpo089, assembly GCF_030332695.1. Classification (NCBI taxonomy): domain Bacteria; kingdom Pseudomonadati; phylum Pseudomonadota; class Gammaproteobacteria; order Enterobacterales; family Enterobacteriaceae; genus Citrobacter; species Citrobacter sp. Cpo089. The sequence continues at coordinate 55,515 of NZ_JAOWHJ010000038.1, forward strand.
GTGCTGGCGCTGCCCGGTTCACTGCCGGTGCGCTACGCCGCGCTGTTAACGGTGATTGATGCGCTGCTGGCCTTCGTCGCGCGCTATCCGAATCCGCACCCCCTGCTGGTGGTAGCCGAGCAGGATTTTGGTAAGGCCCTGGGCATGCTGTTACGCCCACAGTTACAGCAACACCCGCTGGCAGTCATCGATGAGGTGGTTGTCCGGGCGGGGGACTATATCGACATTGGTACGCCTCTTTTTGGCGGATCGGTTGTGCCGGTGACGGTGAAATCACTCGCATTTCCTTCCTGAGGGAACGACTTATGAAACTAAAGACCACATTGTTCGGCAATGTTTATCAGTTTAAGGATGTTAAAGAGGTGCTGGCAAAAGCCAACGAACTGCGTTCGGGGGATGTGCTGGCAGGAGTGGCTGCAACCAGTTCGCAGGAGCGCGTGGCGGCCAAGCAGGTACTGTCGGAAATGACGGTGGCGGATATCCGCAATAACCCGGTGATTTCCTATGAAGAGGACTGTGTAACGCGTCTGATTCAGGATGACGTCAACGAAACGGCATATAACCGTATCAAAAACTGGAGTATCAGCGAGCTGCGCGAGTACGTGCTGAGCGATGAAACCTCCGTTGATGACATTGCGTTTACGCGCAAAGGGTTAACGTCGGAAGTGGTCGCTGCGGTAGCAAAAATCTGCTCTAACGCGGACCTGATCTACGGCGGTAAGAAAATGCCGGTGATCAAAAAGGCCAATACCACCATCGGTCTGCCGGGCACCTTCAGCTGCCGTTTACAGCCGAACGACACCCGTGATGACGTGCAGAGTATTGCGGCACAAATCTACGAAGGGCTGTCCTTCGGGGCGGGCGATGCGGTGATTGGTGTTAACCCGGTAACGGATGACGTGGAAAACTTAAGCCGCGTACTGGATACCGTGTACGGCGTTATCGACAAATTCAACATCCCGACCCAGGGCTGCGTACTGGCACATGTGACTACCCAGATCGAAGCGATTCGTCGCGGTGCGCCGGGCGGGCTGATTTTCCAGAGTATCTGCGGTAGCGAAAAAGGCTTAAAAGAGTTTGGCGTTGAGCTGGCCATGCTGGATGAAGCGCGTGCAGTGGGCGCTGAGTTCAACCGTATCGCCGGGGAAAACTGCCTGTACTTCGAAACCGGGCAAGGGTCTGCGCTTTCCGCGGGCGCGAACTTCGGCGCCGATCAGGTGACGATGGAAGCGCGTAACTACGGGCTGGCACGCCACTACGATCCGTTCCTGGTGAACACCGTGGTGGGCTTTATCGGGCCGGAGTATCTCTACAACGACCGTCAGATTATTCGCGCGGGTCTGGAAGATCACTTTATGGGCAAGCTGAGCGGCATCTCGATGGGCTGCGACTGCTGCTACACCAACCATGCTGATGCTGACCAGAACCTTAACGAAAACCTGATGATTCTGCTCGCCACCGCTGGCTGCAACTACATCATGGGCATGCCGCTCGGTGACGACATCATGCTCAACTATCAGACCACCGCCTTCCACGACACCGCGACCGTGCGTCAGCTGCTGAACCTGCGTCCGTCGCCGGAGTTTGAACGTTGGCTGGAAACCATGGGCATTATGGCAAACGGTCGCCTGACCAAACGGGCGGGCGATCCGTCACTGTTCTTCTGATGACGCGGGGATGACACACGATGGATCAAAAACAGATTGAAGAAATTGTACGCAGCGTAATGGCGTCAATGGGTGAGTCTCAACCGCAGGCTCAAGAACCGTCAGCACCAGCAAAATGCAGCACCACGCAGTGCGCCGCGCCGACCGGTGAAAGCTGCGCGATGGACTTAGGCTCAGCCGAAGCCAAAGCATGGATTGGCGTAGAGAATCCGCACCGTGCAGAGGTGTTGACTGAACTTCGCCGTAGCACCGCTGCGCGTGTATGTACCGGTCGTGCCGGTCCTCGTCCGCGTACCCAGGCGCTGCTGCGTTTCCTGGCTGACCACTCACGTTCGAAAGATACGGTATTGAAAGAAGTGCCGGAAGAGTGGGTAAAAGCCCAGGGGCTGCTGGAAGTGCGCTCGGAAATCAGCGACAAAAACCTGTATCTGACGCGTCCGGACATGGGGCGTCGTCTGAGTGCGGAAGCCATTGAAGCACTGAAATCACAGTGTGTAATGAATCCGGATGTGCAGGTGATTATTTCTGATGGCCTGTCTACCGACGCGATTACCGCCAACTACGAAGAGATCCTGCCGCCGCTGTTGTCGGGCTTAAAACAGGCTGGATTGAAAGTCGGGACGCCGTTCTTTGTTCGCTATGGGCGCGTGAAAATCGAAGATCAGATCGGCGAACTGCTGGGTGCAAAAGCGGTAATCCTGCTGGTTGGTGAACGTCCGGGCCTCGGTCAGTCGGAAAGTCTTTCTTGCTACGCCGTCTATTCGCCGCGTGTGGCAACCACCGTTGAGGCTGACCGTACCTGCATCTCGAACATTCACCAGGGCGGTACGCCTCCGGTTGAAGCGGCAGCAGTAATTGTGGATTTGGCCAAGCGCATGCTGGAGCAAAAAGCATCCGGCATCAATATGACCCGTTAAGGAGGCATCATGCCAGCATTAGATTTGATTAGACCTTCAGTCACCGCGGTGCGCGTGATTGCCTCGGTTAATGACGGTTTTGCCCGCGAACTTAAGTTGCCGCCACATATACGTAGCCTCGGACTCATCACAGCAGATTCTGATGACGTGGCGTATATTGCCGCAGACGAAGCGACAAAACAGGCAATGGTCGAAGTGGTTTATGGCCGCTCGCTGTATGCCGGTGCGGCGCACAGTCCTTCTCCAACATCGGGCGAAGTGCTGATTATGCTCGGTGGACCAAACCCGGCCGAAGTTCGCGCGGGTCTGGACGCGATGGTGGCCAATATTGAAAGCGGGGCGGCATTCCAGTGGGCGAATGACGCAGAAGATACCGCCTTCCTGGCGCATGTGGTTTCGCGTACCGGTTCGTATCTCTCCGCAACCGCGGGATGCCGACTGGGTGATCCGATGGCGTATCTGGTAGCTCCGCCGCTGGAAGCGACATTTGGTATTGATGCCGCGCTGAAATCTGCCGATGTACAACTGGTGACCTATGTACCACCGCCGTCAGAAACTAACTATTCAGCCGCGTTTTTGACCGGTAGCCAGGCCGCTTGTAAAGCCGCATGTAACGCCTTTACCGATGCCGTTCTGGATATTGCCCGTAATCCAATCCAGCGCGCGTAAGAGAGGTAGTGATGATCAATGCACTGGGATTACTGGAAGTGGATGGCATGGTGGCTGCCGTGGACGCGGCCGATGCCATGCTGAAAGCCGCGAACGTGCGTCTGCTTAGCCACGAAGTGCTCGATCCTGGTCGGCTGACGCTGGTGGTGGAAGGCGATCTGGCGGCATGCCGCGCAGCGCTGGATGCTGGCAGTGCAGCCGCAGCGCGTACGGGCCGTGTTATCAGCCGTAAGGAAATAGGCCGGCCGGACGATGACACCCAGTGGCTGATCGGCGGTTTTAAACGCCAGCCGAAGAAACCTGAACAGAAGCCAGAAGCGAAAACAGAAGTGAAACCAGAGAAGACACAGGACGCCCCAGTGACGTCTGAATCCTCTGCCCAACTTCTGACGCTGTTAGCATCGGTCCGTCAAGGAATGACGGCAGGGGAAGTGGCTGCCCACTTTGGCTGGTCACTTGATGAAGCCAGAAATGCGCTGGAACAGCTCTTTTCTGATGGAGCGTTGCGTAAACGCAGTAGTCGCTACCGCTTAAAAAATTAACTTGTCGGAGGGCCGGGGGCTTCGTTGAAGCTTCCGGCTTAAAAGATCATGAAAAAGAACCGTACTGCAAACTTGCACCATCTTTATCATGAAGTATTACCCGAAGACGTTAAACTGACGCCGAAAGTGGAAGTGGACAACGTTCACCAACGGCGAACAACGGATGTGTATGAGCATGCGCTGACGATTACCGCCTGGCAGCAGATCTACGACCAGTTGCATCCGGGAAAATTTCATGGCGAGTTCACGGAAATCCTGCTCGATGATATTCAGGTGTTCCGTGAATACACCGGACTGGCGCTGCGTCAGTCGTGCCTTGTCTGGCCAAACTCATTTTGGTTTGGCATTCCGGCCACGCGCGGCGAGCAGGGATTTATTGGTACCCAGTGTTTGGGTAGCGCTGAAATTGCCACCCGCCCAGGCGGGACGGAGTTTGAACTGAGTACGCCGGATGATTACACCATTTTGGGTGTCGTCATTTCGGAAGAGGCCATTGCTCGTCAGGCCAACTTCCTGCATAACCCGGAAAGGGTGTTGCATATGCTGCGCAATCAGTCGGCGCTGGAAGTTAAAGAACAACACAAAGCCGCGCTATGGGGCTTTGTGCAGCAGGCGCTGGCGACGTTTAGTGAGAATCCTGAAAACCTTCACCAACCCGCGGTGCGTAAAGTGTTGGGGGATAACCTGCTGCTGGCGATGGGCACCATGCTGGAAGAAGCGCAGCCGATTATGACTGCGGAGAGCATCAGCCATCAGAGTTATCGTCGCTTGCTGTCGCGTGCGCGCGAATATGTGCTGGAAAATATGTCAGAGCCGCTGACCGTGCTCGACTTATGCAATCAACTGCACGTTAGCCGCCGGACGTTGCAAAACGCCTTTCACGCGATCCTCGGTATTGGCCCGAATGCATGGTTGAAACGTATTCGCCTGAACGCCGTGCGCCGTGAGTTGATAAGCCCATGGTCGCAGAGTGCGACGGTGAAAGACGCCGCCATGCAGTGGGGATTCTGGCATTTAGGGCAATTTGCCACCGACTACCAGCAGCTGTTTGCGGAGAAACCATCGTTGACGCTGCATCAGCGTATGCGCCAGTGGGCATGATGAGACTATTGTGCCGGATGCGACGCTAACGCGTCTTATCCGGCCTACGGGGTTGCCGTTGTTGTAGGCCTGATAAGCGTAGCGCCATCAGGCAATTACACCCAGTCGCGGACCTGAATAAACTCGCTAAGGGCAGCTTCCGGGCTGTTTGCTTCCGGCTGCCAGTCATACTCCCAGCGTACCAGCGGCGGCATCGACATCAGAATCGATTCCGTGCGCCCGCCGGTTTGCAAACCGAACAACGTGCCGCGATCCCACACCAGATTAAATTCCACATAGCGCCCACGACGATAAAGCTGGAAATTACGCTCGCGCTCGCCCCAGCTCATCATTTTGCGGCGTTCGACGATGGGCAGATACGCCTCGGTGTAACCTTGACCTACTGCCTGCATAAAAGCGAAGCAGTGGTCGAAATCTGGGGTATTCAAATCATCGAAAAACAGCCCGCCAATGCCGCGCTGCTCGTTGCGGTGCTTGAGGAAGAAGTAGTCATCGCACCACTTTTTGTAACGTGGATAAACGTCATCGCCAAACGGCTGGCACAGATCCCGCGCCGTGCGATGCCAGTGAACCGCATCCTCATCAAAGCCGTAGTAGGGCGTTAAGTCAAAGCCGCCGCCAAACCACCACACGGGATCGGCCCCCGGTTTTTCCGCGATAAAAAACCGTACGTTGGCATGGCTGGTTGGAATGTAGGGATTCTGCGGGTGCACCACCAGCGAGACGCCCATCGCTTCAAAGCTGCGCCCGGCAAGCTCCGGGCGATGCGCGGTAGCTGAGGCCGGCATAGCATCGCCGTGGACGTGAGAGAAATTAACGCCTGCTTGCTCGAAAATACCGCCGTTACGCAACACCCGACTGCGCCCGCCGCCGCCCGCTTCGCGTTGCCAGTTATCCTCAACAAATTCGCTGCCGTCTACGGTGGATAACTGCTGACAAATCTCATCCTGCAGGCTGAGCAGGAACTGTTTTACGCGCTGTGCATCGGGCTTCATGGTTAACGTTTCTTCGAGTGGGCTTTCTGGTTATCAAACCAGTGGAAATAGCTGATGATGCCATTGGCGATAGCGGTGGCGATTTTCTGACGAAACGCCGCCGTACCCAGCAATCGTTCTTCTTCCGGGTTGGTGATGAACGAGGTTTCGACCAGGACCGACGGAATCGAAGGTGATTTTAGCACCACGAAGGCGGCCTGTTCCGTGCTGCGACTGTGCAGACGGTGTACCGGCTTGATCTTCTTAAGAATATGCGAGCCTAACGTCAGGCTGTTTTTTATGGTGTCAGTTTGCACCAGATCGAACAGCACCTGCTGCAACAAATGATCTTTGTCAGTGGCCTTCTTTCCGGCGACTTCATCGGCCCGGTTTTCACGATCGGACAGATATTTCGCCATGGCGCTACTGGCGCCGCGATTGGATAAGGCAAAGACCGAAGCACCTGCAGCGCTCGGATTGGTAAAACCGTCGGCGTGGATCGACATGAACAGATCGGCACCATGCTTGTGGGCGATCTCGACGCGATCGTAGAGCGGAATAAACGTATCGCCGGAGCGGGTCAGGCGAGCATCAATCCCCTGGTTGCGTAGGATCGAGCGCACGTTTTTGGCAATAGCTAACACAACGTGCTTTTCTTTCGAGCCGTTGCGACCAATTGCGCCGGTATCAATCCCTCCGTGCCCCGGATCAAGGACAACAACGCGCTTAGCACCGGATTTTTTCGCTTTCGGTTTGCTGTGTCCATTGCTGGTCTTTAGCGCTTCTTCTTTAGCGATGGCTTGTGACATGCCTGACAGCGTCAGGGCGGCCAGCCCGGCTTTCAGCACCTGACGGCGCGATGTGAGTGTTTTTAGTGGTTTAAAAGTGCTCATACGGCCTGAGTTGTAAAAAAAAAGGTTCTAAACGTTATATCGTATCGCGTAGTCCGTTGCGACGGATCGAGATAAGAATTGTTTTACTTTTCATTTCAATACGTGACAATTCCGTATTATGCCATTTTTTCCGCCGCTTCGCGTCAGATATTGGCTAAATCAGCCGTTCGCGCCATAATCGCTTTTTAACGTCCTGAAAAGGTACCCCATACCATGGAAATACGCGTTTTTCGCCAGGAAGATTTCGAAGAGGTGATTACCCTCTGGGAGCGTTGTGATTTGCTGCGTCCATGGAACGACCCCGAAATGGACATCGAACGTAAAGTCAATCATGACGTCAGCTTGTTCCTCGTTGCTGAAGTGAACGGCGAGGTGGTCGGCACGGTGATGGGCGGATACGACGGGCATCGCGGTTCCGCCTATTACCTGGGCGTGCATCCTGAGTTTCGCGGACGCGGTATTGCCAATGCGCTGCTCAACCGGCTGGAGAAAAAGCTCATTGCCCGCGGTTGTCCGAAGATTCAAATCATGGTGCGTGACGATAACGACGTCGTACAGGGCATGTATGAACGTCTGGGCTATGAACATGCGGATGTACTCAATCTGGGCAAGCGTTTGATCGAAGATGAAGAGTACTGAGTTTCATCCGGCCGACTATGATGGTCATGGGCGTCTGCGCCTGCCTTTTCTCTTCTGGTGCGTACTGCTGTTGCAGGCACGCACCTGGGTTTTGTTTGTGATTGCCGGTTCTTCCCGTGAGCAGGGCAACACCTTGCTGAATCTGTTTTATCCCGATCATGACGCATTCTGGCTGGGGTTGCTTCCCGGCGTTCCCGCCGTGTTGGCGTTTTTACTCAGCGGGCGACGCTTTGCGTTTCCGGTGATCTGGCGCTGGCTGCGCGGATTATTGATTCTCGCTCAACTAGTGCTGCTGTGCTGGCAGCCGGTGATGTGGCTGGCAGGAGATCCGCTCAATGGCGTCGGACTGGCGCTGCTGGTGGCGGATATTGTCGCGCTGATCTGGCTGTTAACCAATCAACGTCTGCGCGCCTGTTTTTCCCTTGAGAAAGAATAACGGCACTTTTTGGGGAAACCGGACTCCAAGCAACGTTGATAAATAAGGAAGGAAGTGAAATGAAATCACTGCGTTTGACTTTATGCGCGATGCCGCTGCTACTGGCCGGGTGTTCAACGTTGTCCTCGGTGAACTGGTCTGCCGCCAATCCGTGGAACTGGTTTGGTTCTTCAACGCAGGTCACAGAGCAGGGCGTCGGAGCGTTAACGGGCGCTACGCCGCTGGATGAAAAAGCCATTGCTGATGCGCTGGACGGTGATTACCGCCTGCGTAGCGGAATGAAGACCGATAACGGTAATGTGGTGCGCTTCTATGAAGCGATGAAAGACGACAAGCTGGCGATAGTCATCAACGGCAGCCAGGGAACCATCAGTCGTATTGATATATTAGATCACGATATTTCGTCAGCCGCGGGTGTCGAAATCGGTACACCGTTTAGCGACCTTTACACTAAAGCTTTCGGTAATTGCCAAAAAGCAACCGGCGATGACAGCGCGGGCGTTGAGTGTAAAGCTGAGGGAAGTCAACATATTAGCTATATTTTTTCCGGTGAATGGAGCGGGCCTGAGGATATAATGCCGTCTGACGACACGCTGAAAGCGTGGAAAGTAAGCAAAATTATCTGGCGGCGTTAATTTGCGTCTGAACAAATCGGCTTGTTAAAAAAACAGGTAGAATAGCGCCCATCAATGCCACGATGTCGTGGCATCTTTTTTTCAGGAGGAACAATGTCTCAGGTTCAGAGTGGCATTTTGCCAGAACATTGCCGTGCGGCGATTTGGATTGAAGCCAATGTTAAAGGCGACGTTGATGCCCTGCGTGCGGCCAGCAAAACCTTCGCCGATAAGCTGGCGACCTTTGAAGCTAAGTTCCCGGATGCGCATCTGGGCGCGGTTGTCGCTTTTGGCAACAACACCTGGCGTGCATTGAGCGGCGGCGTCGGTGCTGAAGAGTTAAAAGACTTTATCCCTTACGGTAAAGGTCTGGCACCAGCAACCCAATATGACGTGTTGATCCATATTCTCTCTTTGCGTCATGACGTGAATTTCTCCGTTGCGCAGGCGGCAATGGAAGCATTTGGCGACTGTATTGAAGTCAAAGAAGAAATCCACGGTTTCCGTTGGGTCGAAGAGCGCGATCTCAGCGGCTTTGTTGACGGTACGGAAAATCCGGCAGGCGAAGAAACGCGCCGTGAAGTTGCCGTTATCAAAGATGGCGTGGATGCCGGTGGCAGCTATGTGTTTGTACAGCGTTGGGAACATAACCTGAAGCAGCTTAATCGCATGAGCATCCATGACCAGGAAATGATGATTGGTCGCACCAAGGAAGCCAACGAAGAGATCGACGGTGATGACCGTCCGGTGACCTCTCACCTGAGCCGTGTTGACCTCAAAGAAGACGGTAAAGGGCTGAAAATTGTGCGCCAGAGCCTGCCATACGGTACTGCCAGCGGCACGCATGGTCTCTATTTCTGCGCCTACTGCGCTCGTCTGCACAACATTGAACAACAATTGCTGAGCATGTTTGGTGACACTGACGGTAAGCGTGATGCGATGCTGCGCTTCACCAAACCGGTAACCGGCGGCTATTACTTTGCACCGTCGCTGGACCGTTTAATGGCGCTGTAATGGTGAGCTGATCCTGTTATCGGCCACGAAATAGACATCCCCGCATCGTCGGGGATTTTTTTTACCTGAGATTAACCTGATTTAGTGAGCTATTCCTCAGCACTAATTTGTTATTGCTGTATCTTCTGCGTGAATGAAGCGAAGGCTTCATATTCAAAAGGAGAATATTGAAATGGGAAAACTCACGGGCAAAACAGCATTGATTACGGGCGCATCTCAGGGTATTGGCGAGGGTATCGCCAGAACGTTTGCCCGCCATGGTGCGAACTTAATCCTGCTGGATATCTCCGATGAGATTGAAAAACTGGCGGATGAGTTGGCTGGGCGTGGGCACCGTTGCACAGCCGTTCACGCTGACGTCAGAGATTTTGCGTCGGTCAAGGAAGCGGTGACGCGCGCGAAGCAGATTGAAGGCAAAATCGATATTCTGGTGAACAATGCCGGCGTATGCCGCCTCGGCAACTTCCTTGATATGAGCGATGAAGATCGCGATTTTCACATTGATATCAACATTAAAGGCGTCTGGAACGTGACGAAAGCCGTTCTGCCGGAGATGATTGCGCGCAAAGATGGGCGCATCGTGATGATGTCATCGGTGACCGGCGATATGGTTGCTGACCCGGGCGAAACGGCCTACGCGCTGTCGAAAGCCGCGATCATCGGTTTGACCAAATCCCTGGCGGTAGAATATGCGCAGTCCGGCATTCGCGTGAATGCCATTTGCCCTGGCTACGTTCGTACGCCGATGGCGGAAAGCATTGCGCGTCAGTCTAACCCGGAAGATCCTGAATCCGTTTTAGTCGAAATGGCTAAAGCGATCCCGATGCGTCGTCTGGCCTGCCCGCTTGAGGTCGGTGAACTGGCGGCGTTCCTGGCATCGGATGAGTCCAGTTATTTAACTGGCACGCAAAACGTGATTGATGGCGGCAGCACTTTGCCTGAAAGCGTAAGCGTCGGCGTCTGATTGATGCCGGTCTCCTCCCCATGTGTTGGGGAGGAGATACCCCTTATTCTCTTTTCAACTTTCAAATCATCAAACGGTATATAAAACCGTTACTCCTTTAGCACTGGTTATAAATATGATGACCATAAGAAAGTCATTTAATTTATAAGGGTGCGCAATGGCCGTTAACTTATTGAAAAAAAGAACACTGACGCTGGCAGCCATGCTGTTGCTGGTGGGGCAGGCGCAGGCAACGGAACTGCTGAACAGTTCATACGATGTTTCCCGCGAGCTGTTTGCCGCCCTTAATCCGCCGTTTGAACAGCAATGGGCGAAGGATAATGGCGGCGACAAACTGACGATTAAACAATCTCATGCCGGGTCATCAAAACAGGCGTTGGCGATTTTGCAGGGGCTGAAAGCTGACGTCGTGACCTATAACCAGGTGACCGACGTGCAGATCCTGCATGACAAAGGCAAGCTGATCCCTGCCGACTGGCAAAGCCGCCTGCCGAATAACAGTTCGCCATTCTATTCCACCATGGCGTTTTTGGTGCGTAAGGGCAACCCGAAGAAAATCCATGAATGGAACGATCTGGTTCGCCCGGACGTGAAGCTGATTTTCCCGAACCCGAAAACCTCCGGTAACGCACGCTATACCTATCTGGCAGCGTGGGGCGCGGCAGATAAAGCGGACGGTGGGGATAAAGCTAAAACCGAACAGTTCATGACCCAGTTTCTGAAAAACGTGGAAGTATTTGATACCGGCGGTCGTGGTGCAACTACCACCTTCGTGGAGCGCGGTCTGGGCGACGTACTGATTACCTTTGAATCGGAAGTGAACAATATCCGTAAACAGTATGAAGACCAGGGCTTCGAAGTGGTGGTGCCGAAGGTCAACATTCTGGCGGAGTTCCCGGTGGCCTGGGTAGATAAAAATGTGCAGGCCAACGGTACTGAAAAAGCGGCGAAAGCTTACCTGAACTGGCTGTACAGCCCGCAGGCGCAAACCATCATTACCGATTTCTACTACCGCGTGAATAACCCACAGGTAATGGACAAGCTGAAAGATAAATTCCCGCAGACCGAATTGTTCCGTGTGGAAGATAAGTTTGGCTCGTGGCCTGAAGTGATGAAAACACACTTTGTCAGCGGCGGTGAGCTGGACAAACTGCTGGCGGCGGGGCGTAAGTAAATGTTTGCTGTTTCTTCCCGACGCGTGCTGCCCGGCTTCACTTTGAGCCTGGGCACCAGCTTACTGTTTGTCTGCCTGATATTGCTGCTGCCGCTGAGCGCGCTGGTGATGCAACTGGCGCAAATGAGCTGGGCGCAATACTGGGATGTGATTACCAATCCGCAGGTGGTGGCGGCTTATAAAGTGACGCTGCTGTCGGCGTTTGTGGCGTCGATTTTTAACGGCGTGTTCGGTTTGCTGATGGCGTGGATATTAACCCGCTATCGCTTTCCGGGCCGTACGCTGTTGGATGCGCTGATGGACCTGCCGTTTGCACTGCCTACGGCGGTGGCAGGTCTAACGCTGGCGTCACTGTTTTCTGTTAATGGCTTCTACGGCGAGTGGCTGGCGAAGCTGGATATCAAGGTGACCTACACCTGGCTCGGTATCGCGGTAGCGATGGCCTTTACCAGCATTCCGTTTGTGGTGCGTACTGTGCAACCAGTACTGGAAGAGTTAGGCCCGGAATATGAAGAAGCAGCTGAAACACTCGGTGCTACGCGCTGGCAAAGTTTCCGTAAAGTAGTGCTGCCGGAGCTGTCTCCCGCGCTGGTGGCGGGCGTTGCGCTGTCGTTTACCCGCAGCCTCGGTGAGTTTGGCGCGGTTATTTTTATCGCCGGAAACATCGCATGGAAGACGGAAGTGACCTCGCTGATGATTTTTGTTCGCTTGCAGGAGTTTGACTACCCGGCCGCCAGCGCGATTGCTTCTGTGATCCTCGGGGCTTCGTTGTTGCTGCTGTTTTCAATTAACACTCTGCAAAGTCGCTTTGGTCGACGTGTGGTAGGTCACTGATGGCAGACATTACCCAATTGAAACGCTATGGCGCACCCCGCATCAACTGGGGGAAATGGTTCCTGATCGGCACGGGCATGCTGGTCTCCGCGTTTATTTTGCTGGTGCCGATGATTTACATCTTCGTGCAGGCGTTCAGCAAGGGATTAATGCCGGTATTACAGAATCTGGCGGACCCGGACATGCTGCATGCCATCTGGCTGACGGTGCTGATTGCGCTGATTGCGGTGCCGGTGAACCTGGTGTTTGGCGTGTTGCTGGCCTGGCTGGTGACCCGCTTTAACTTCCCCGGACGCCAACTATTGCTGACGTTGCTGGATATTCCATTTGCTGTCTCGCCGGTGGTTGCCGGCCTGGTCTATCTGCTGTTTTACGGCTCTAACGGCCCGCTTGGCGGATGGCTGGATGAGCATAACCTGCAAATTATGTTTGCCTGGCCGGGGATGGTGCTGGTGACAGTGTTCGTGACCTGTCCGTTTGTGGTGCGTGAGCTGGTGCCGGTGATGTTAAGCCAGGGTAGCAATGAAGATGAAGCGGCTGTGCTGCTTGGCGCGTCCGGCTGGCAGATGTTCCGCCGCGTGACGCTGCCGAATATCCGTTGGGCATTGCTGTACGGTGTGGTGTTGACCAACGCCCGTGCGATTGGTGAGTTTGGCGCGGTGTCAGTGGTTTCCGGCTCGATTCGCGGCGAAACCTTATCGCTGCCGCTACAGATTGAATTACTGGAGCAGGACTACAACACGGTCGGCTCCTTTACCGCCGCGGCGCTATTAACGCTGATGGCGATTATTACCCTGTTTTTGAAGAGCATGTTGCAATGGCGTCTGGAGAACCAGGAGAAACGCGCGCAGCAGGAGGAAAATCATGAGCATTGAGATTGCCAATATTAAGAAGTCTTTTGGTCGCACCCAGGTGCTGAACGATATCTCGCTGGATATTCCTTCAGGTCAGATGGTTGCGCTGCTGGGGCCGTCTGGCTCGGGCAAAACCACGCTGCTGCGCATTATTGCCGGGCTGGAGCATCAGTCCAGCGGGCATATCCGTTTTCACGGTACCGACGTTAGCCGATTGCACGCCCGCGACCGTAAGGTGGGGTTCGTGTTCCAGCACTATGCGCTGTTTCGTCATATGACCGTTTTCGACAATATCGCGTTTGGTCTGACGGTCCTGCCACGGCGTGAGCGCCCGAATGCGGCGGCCATCAAAGCAAAAGTGACCAAACTGCTGGAAATGGTTCAACTGGCTCATCTGGCGGACCGTTTTCCGGCACAGCTCTCCGGCGGCCAAAAACAGCGCGTGGCGTTGGCGCGTGCGCTGGCGGTAGAGCCGCAGATCCTGCTGCTCGACGAGCCGTTTGGCGCGCTTGATGCGCAGGTGCGTAAAGAACTGCGTCGCTGGCTGCGCCAGCTGCATGAAGAGCTGAAGTTTACCAGCGTGTTTGTGACCCACGACCAGGAAGAAGCAACGGAAGTCGCAGACCGCGTGGTGGTGATGAGCCAGGGGCATATCGAACAGGCTGATGCGCCAGATCAGGTATGGCGCGAACCGGCTACCCGTTTTGTTCTGGAATTTATGGGTGAGGTTAACCGCCTGCAGGGGACGATTCGCGGTGGGCAATTCCACGTGGGCGCACACCGCTGGCCGCTGGGTTATACGCCAGGCTATCAGGGACCGGTGGATTTGTTCCTGCGTCCGTGGGAAGTGGACGTGAGCCGTCGTACCAGCCTGGATTCGCCGTTGCCGGTACAGGTGCTGGAAGCCAGCCCGAAAGGACACTACACCCAATTAGTTGTGCAACCCCTGGGGTGGTACAACGAGCCGCTGACGGTCATCATGCAGGGCGATGATTCCCCAAGCCGCGGCGAACGTTTGTTTGTCGGGCTGCAAAATGCGCGTCTGTATAACGGCGACCAGCGTATTGAAACGCGGGAAGAGGAACTTGCCCTGGCGCAAAGCGCCTGATAGGTTAATTCGTATAGTTATCATCCGGTGGCGCTGTGCTTA
>NZ_JAOWHJ010000038.1:69984-86373 GCF_030332695.1 Citrobacter sp. Cpo089
AAGCACAGCGCCACCCGGCATTTTTATTGAGCTGAAAACGTGAACACATTAGAACAAACAATTGGCAATACGCCTCTGGTGAAATTACAACGTCTGGCGCCAGATAACGGCAGTGAAATTTGGGTCAAGCTGGAAGGCAATAATCCCGCAGGTTCGGTGAAAGACCGCGCCGCGTTGTCGATGATCGTCGAAGCGGAAAAGCGCGGAGAAATTAAGCCAGGCGACGTGCTGATTGAGGCTACCAGCGGTAATACCGGAATCGCGCTGGCAATGATCGCCGCGCTGAAGGGCTACCGCATGAAGCTGCTGATGCCAGACAACATGAGTCAGGAGCGCCGTGCGGCGATGCGCGCCTATGGTGCCGAGCTGATTCTGGTCACCAAAGAGCAGGGGATGGAAGGCGCGCGCGATTTAGCCCTTGAAATGGCGCAGCGTGGAGAAGGCAAGCTGCTGGATCAGTTTAATAATCCGGATAACCCGTACGCGCATTACACCACCACTGGACCGGAAATCTGGCAGCAGACGTCAGGTCGTATTACCCACTTTGTCTCCAGTATGGGAACGACAGGCACCATTACCGGTGTGTCGCGTTTTCTGCGTGAGCAAGAAAAAGCGGTCACTATCGTTGGCCTGCAGCCGGAAGAGGGCAGTAGTATTCCGGGAATTCGCCGCTGGCCTGCGGAATATATGCCGGGCATTTTTAACGCCTCGCTGGTGGATGAGGTGCTGGATATTCACCAGAACGATGCGGAAAACACCATGCGTGAACTGGCCGTGCGCGAAGGGATTTTCTGTGGTGTCAGTTCTGGTGGCGCGGTAGCGGGGGCGTTACGTGTAGCGCGCGCGACACCGGGAGCGGTGGTGGTGGCGATCATCTGCGATCGCGGCGATCGCTACCTTTCAACCGGCGTGTTTGGCGAAGAGCACTTTAACCAGGGATTAGGGATTTAGTTTTCAGGCCTGATAATCATAGCGCTATCAGGCAAACGTACGGCACGAGCGCCGGATGACGACGTAAAGCGTCTTATCCGGCCTGCCATAATCAATCGTTACGTTTTTCCACAAGCTTATCTAGGAATTGCCACAGCTTCTCATTCATCTGCTGATAATCCCATGCTCGCATCTCTTCAACGGAACGGATGAAGCGCTTGCCTTTAGCTTCCGCCAGTTCTTGTTCGGAGTGTTGAATAAGCCCTTCTATAGCATCAGCCGTAAACTCCATATGGCACTGAAAACCATAAACAAAATTACCGTATTGCACGATTTGTCGTGGGCAGCCCTCGCTGGCAGCAAGAATTGTCGCCTGGTCGGTTAATCCTGGCATGTCGTTGTGCCAGTGACCGACGGTAAGCGGTGAGCCGAAATGGCTGAACAGCGGGTGCTGTTGACCGGCTTCGGTCAGAACGATAGGGTAGTGACCAATCTCTTTTTCCGGACTCTGGCACACCTTCGCACCCAGCGCTTCGCCGATTAACTGTGAACCCAGGCAGATCCCCACCACAATTTTACGTGCTGCAATCGCCTGGTTGATCAGATGCTGCTCGGCCTGAGAATCAAAGTACGGGCACTCTGCCAGCGTGGTTCGTGGTGACTGCGGACCGCCAAACACCACCAACATATCAAAATCATCGGCGTTCGCAGGGACCGCTTCTCCGGCATAAACGCGCGACCAGGTGACGCTATAACCGCGTGATTCGGCCCACGGCAGATACGCGCCAGCAGATTCGAAAGACTCATGAATAACAAAATGAACTCGCACTTTTTCTCTCCTGTTAGCGTTTTAGCGCCTGATGAATATCAGCCGCCAGCTTATCAATGTCGCTGTCAGTTAAGGTTGACAGCGTAATACGCAGGCCGTGGGCAGGCGTATTGACGCCAAACACTTCGCCTTCCCGCACCAGCCAGCCGGACTTCGCCAGCGCAAAAGCGATTGCCTGGCTGTTATTTTCCAGCGGTAGCCACATATTCAGACCGTCACCAACGGGTAACTCAATGCCATGTCGCCGCAGTGCTGCCGCCAACGTTTGCTGCTGGGCGGCGTAAAACTGCTGAGTTTGCGCCAGCGTGTGTTGATAAGTCTCGTCACTCAGGCAGGCGCAGGCCAAATCCTGCAGCAGATGGCTGACCCACTGACTGCCGGAGTTGAGCCGTAAACGTAGCTTCCCTGAAGTGAGCGGATCGCTGGCCACAATGGCCAGGCGTAAATCCGGACCTAACGTTTTGGACATCGAACGGACAATCGCCCAGTGCGTGGTTTCCTTCGCAATCACCGGATACCAGTGGCAAGCAGATAGCAGCGCAAAGTGGTCGTCGACGATCACCAGCGTCTGCGGATAGCGGGCCAGGATTTCCTGCAATTGCGCCGCGCGGGATGCGTTCAGGCTGCATCCTGTGGGGTTATGCGCGCGCGGTGTCAGAATCACCGCCCGCGCACCTTTCTGTAGCGCGAGTTCCAGTTGGTCCGGCAGCATACCTTCGTGGTCAACATTGGCCGGACTGGCGGAGAAACCAGCATAACGCAGCATGTTGATGCTGCTCAAAAAGCACGGATCTTCTACGACAACGCTATCACCAGGCAGTAAATGGGCGCACAGTAGCCGTTCGATAGCATCAATGGCGCCGCTGGTGATATCAATTTCCCCTTTGCCGGGCATTGCATTTTGCATCCATTGTGATGCCCACGCCTTAAGTCCAGGTGATACAGCGGCATCGCCATACAACCGCGGACTCTTATTTATCTTTGCGAAATAACTACTCAGGTCAGGAAGACGCGAGGGCGCTGGGTTACCGCCGGAAAGATCGATAAGCGGGGTATTCGGATTACCACCTTCCAACGCAACGGGGGCAGTAATCCCCTTAATCACCGTGCCGTTGCGTCCCAGGCTCTGCGCCAACCCGGAGGTGACCAGGCGTTTGTAAGCCGCCGCGACAGTATTGCGGTTCACGTTTAATTCCGTTGCCAGTTCCCGCACTGGCGGCAACGTTTCGCCTGCTGCCAGCGTGCCTGTAGTGACATGTTGACGGATACTGTCAAAAATTTCGTTAGCGGTTTTTCCGTCGATCATTATTGACCTATGACAAAATGAATTTTAGCATATGACGATAATAGTGAGGCGTAGGCCCGCTGTCCAGAGAGAGGAGAAATTTATGGAGCAGGAGAGTGATATCCAGTCAGTGCTCTTTGACGACACGAATCGGGCGTTACAGACCGATATCGTCGCCGTCCAGTCACAGGTGGTGTATGGCAGCGTAGGCAACAGCATCGCCGTCCCGGCCATTAAAGCGCAGGGGTTACGCGTGACGGCAGTACCCACGGTGCTGTTCAGTAATACCCCGCATTATGAAACCTTTTACGGCGGCGTTATTCCGTCTGACTGGTTTAGCGGCTATCTCCGCGCCTTAAGCGAGCGTGATGCCTTGCGTGAGCTGAAGGCGGTGACTACAGGATACATGGGCAGCGCAGAGCAAATCGCCTTGCTGGCACAGTGGCTGGAAACCGTTCGGGCAACGCATCCGGACCTGTGCATTTTGGTCGACCCCGTGATTGGCGATACGGATAGCGGTATGTATGTCAAAGCCGAAATCCCGGAGGCTTATCGTCAGCACCTGCTGCCGCTGGCGCAGGGGCTGACGCCGAACGTGTTCGAGCTGCAAATGCTGAGCGGAAAGCCGTGTCGTACGCTTGATGAAGCCATTACGGCGGCACAATCACTGCTCACTGACACCCTGAAATGGGTGGTAATTACCAGCGCACCGGGGGATAGCGAAGAGATTATTAACGTTGCGGTGGTGACGGCTGAAACGGTTGAGGTGTTAGCCCATCCGCGAGTGAAAACGGATCTGAAGGGGACTGGCGATCTGTTTTGTGCAGAGCTGGTGAGCGGCCTTGTACTGGGGAAAGCGCTGACGACCGCGACTCACGACGCCGCGCAGCGGGTGCTGGACGTGATGACGTGGACGCACCTGTGCGGTTGTGATGAATTAATTCTGCCACCGGCAGGGGAGGCGCGATGAAGAGTTACCGGCTGGTAGTTCGCCAGAATGGGCGTATGGTTGGACATTTTGACACCAACGGGGCAGCAGCGCTGGAAGATATCTGTGTAGCGCGGGCGATGTTTGGTATTACGGGTGGCTACGATTGTGAACTGTTAGTGGCAGACTCGGAGCGACGGATGCTGGAAAGCGGGCCGGAAGGGATGAAGATTTTGATGCGCGAGGCGTGTTATCGACCGGTCACCTTACAGATTTAATGCCGGATGGCGGCGAGAACGTCTTATCCGGCCTACGTTACGGAGTTTGTTGTAGGCCGGATAAGCGTAGCGCCATCCGGCAGGGTTTTGATAACCATCAGATAAAAAAAATGGCGCCTGCTGGCGCCATTTTTCTCTGCAAAAAGAATTACTTCTTGATGCGGATAACCGGAGTCTCACCCACTGTCACGCTACCGGACAGTTTGATCAGCTCTTTGATTTCGTCCATGTTGGAGATAACAACCGGAGTCAGGGTAGACTTGGCTTTTTCTTCCAGCAGCGGCAGATCGAATTCAATAACCGGGTCGCCCACTTTCACGCGCTGACCTTCTTCAGCGATGCGTTTGAAGCCTTCGCCTTTCAGTTCAACGGTATCAATACCGAAGTGAACAAACAGCTCAATGCCGCTGTCGGATTCGATAGAGAAAGCGTGGTTAGTTTCAAAGATTTTGCCGATGGTGCCATCAACAGGAGCAACCATTTTGTTACCGGTTGGTTTGATAGCAATGCCATCACCAACGATTTTTTCAGCAAAAACTACATCCGGCACGTCTTCGATGTTGACGATCTCGCCAGAGAGCGGAGCAACGATCTCAATAGTTCCGGTGTCTTTCTTATCATCAGAAACCAGAGATTTCAGTTTATCGAACAAACCCATGATCTTCTCCTAAGCAGTAAATTGGGCCGCATCTCGTGGATTAGCAGATTGTTTTTTCTTCAATGAACTTGTTAACCAGCGTCATTAACTCGTCCGTTGTCGGTTGAGCAAGAGCCTGCTCTGCTAACACCTTCGCATCTTCGAAGTTCGTGTTACGGATAATCTTCTTAATGCGCGGGATAGAAATGGCGCTCATAGAGAATTCGTCCAGACCCATCCCCAGCAACAGAAGTGTAGCACGTTCGTCGCCTGCAAGCTCACCACACATGCCAGTCCATTTGCCTTCAGCATGAGAAGCATCAATAACTTGCTTGATCAGCGTCAGCACAGATGGCGACATCGGTTGGTAAAGGTGTGAAATCATATCATTACCACGGTCAACTGCCAGGGTGTACTGCGTTAAATCATTGGTGCCGATACTAAAGAAATCAACTTCTTTGGCTAAATGACGCGCAATTGTTGCCGCAGCTGGTGTTTCCACCATCACGCCAATCTCAATGCTCTCGTCAAATGCTTTACCTTCGTCGCGCAGTTCCTGTTTGTAGATTTCGATCTCTTTGCGCAGTGCACGCACTTCTTCAACAGAGATGATCATTGGGAACATGATACGCAGTTTGCCGAAAGCAGAGGCGCGCAGGATAGCGCGAACCTGGTCACGCAGGATCTCTTTACGATCCATGGCGATACGCACGGCACGCCAGCCCAGGAACGGGTTCTCTTCTTTCGGGAAGTTCATGTACGGCAGTTCTTTATCGCCGCCGATGTCCATGGTACGGACGATGACCGCCTGAGAGCCACAGGCTTCAGCAACGGCTTTATACGCAGCAAACTGTTCTTCTTCAGTTGGCAGCGATTCACGGTCCATGAACAGGAATTCGGTGCGGTACAGACCCACACCTTCAGCGCCGTTACGCTCAGCGCCTTCAACGTCACGAACGGTACCGATGTTGGCGCAAACTTCAACCTGATGTCCGTCCAGCGTGATAGCCGGCAGATCTTTCAGCTTAGCGAGTTCCGCTTTCTCGGTTGCAACCTGCTCCTGAACGGCACGCAGTTGATCAATAACGTCGTTGGTCGGATTGACGTAAACCTGATTGTTTACGGCATCCAGAATCAGATAGTCGTCGTTTTTCACCTGAGAGGTGACGTTACCCGTACCTACGATAGCAGGCAGTTCCAGAGAACGCGCCATGATTGAGGTATGGGAAGTACGTCCGCCCGCGTCAGTGATAAAACCCAGCACCTTGTTCAGGTTCAGCTGTGCGGTTTCTGACGGGGTCAGGTCTGCGGCAACCAGGATAACTTCGTCCTGGATAGCGCTTAGGTCAATAATTGCCAGACCCAGAATGTTACGCAGCAGGCGTTTACCGATGTCACGTACGTCAGCCGCACGTTCTTTCAGGTATTCATCATCCAGCTCTTCCAGGGCTGTGGCCTGACCTTCGATAACTTCATGCGCAGCTGCATCAGCCGTCATGTGCTTATCTTTAATCAGGGCTATGATTTCCTGCTCCAGCTCCTCATCTTCGAGCAGCATGATATGCCCTTCAAAGATGGCTTCTTTTTCTTCACCGAACGTTTCACCAGCTTTGGTTTTGATCGCTTCCAGTTGCGCAGATGCCTTGGCACGACCGCTCAGAAAACGTTCAACTTCCTGATCAACCTTGTCGGCAGAAATTTTTTTCCGGTCAATGACGATCTCGTCTTCTTTCAGCAGCAATGCTTTACCGAAAGCGATACCCGGGGATGCTAAAATGCCTGAAATCATAACCCTACCTTACTTGTGACTGATATTTAAAAGAACTCGTTGAACTTACTCGAGTTCAGCCATCAGTTTAACCAGATGCTCAACTGCTTTCTGCTCGTCTTCACCTTCTGCGGACAGGGTGACAACGGTACCCTGAGTCAGGCCCAGAGTCTGCAGTTTAAACAGGCTTTTGGCGCTAGCGCTTTTGCCGTTGGAAGTCACAGTAATTTCAGAAGTAAAGCCTTTTGCTTCTTTAACAAACTGAGCAGCAGGGCGAGTATGCAGACCGTTCGGAGCGGTAATGGTAACTTCTTGCTGGAACATTATATTTCCCCAACTTATAGGTTTAGTGTTGTGGAACTAAAGTCTAGCCTGGCGGCTCAACTTTAGCCTGTATTGTTAGCATCGGCGTAAACTGGACGCGACACAAAAGGAGTTCGGTGCAATCCGTTGCTGGCAACTTCTTGCCGCTGACGTTTCGTTCGTCATTAAACATTATGCCGCGAAAGGAAGAGTTGAACCAAATCATAAAATCGATTCAGCTAGCGCTTTTCCTGTAACGATTAATTTCGCGCATCAAAATAATTAGTTTGGTTAAATACCAGTTCCGGCGGGTTGAATCAATGCCAGGCGAGTTGAAACTTTGAAGCAGGCCACAAAAAAGCACCCAAAAGGGTGCTTTTTTACGCGTTTTTAACATGCTGGCACTACTGTTGCAGTTCTTTCTCTGTAAAGAGATCGGCAAACAGTGCTGTGCTCAGATAACGCTCACCCGATGACGGTAGAATAACCACTATATTCTTATTGGTAAAGGTTTCATCTTCCTGGAGCTTAAGCGCGGCAGCAACCGCAGCACCGGAAGAGATCCCAGCCAGAATACCTTCTTCTTCCATCAGACGACGCGCAGTAGAAATAGCTTCATCATTAGTGATGGCAACGACTTTATCGATAAGCTTCAGATCAAGGTTACCCGGAATGAAGCCAGCGCCGATGCCCTGAATTTTATGCGGGCCTGGTTTGAGTTCTTCACCTGCCAGCGCCTGGGCGATAACAGGGGAGTCGGTAGGTTCAACCGCGACGGTGATCAGATCGGTTTTGCCTTTAGTGCCTTTAATGTAACGGGTCACACCAGTCAACGTACCGCCGGTACCAACGCCAGAAATAAAGACATCAACCTGGCCATCGGTATCTTCCCAGATTTCCGGGCCGGTAGTTTTTTCGTGGATTTCCGGGTTTGCCGGGTTGCTGAACTGCTGCAGCAGCAGGAATTTTTCCGGATCGCTGGCCACAATTTCTTCCGCTTTCTGAATCGCGCCCTTCATACCTTTTGCGCCTTCGGTCAGCACCAGGTTCGCGCCCAGCGCTTTTAAGAGCTTGCGGCGCTCAATGCTCATGGTTTCAGGCATGGTCAGAGTCAGTTTGTAACCGCGAGCTGCGGCAACGTAGGCCAGCGCAATCCCTGTGTTGCCGCTGGTTGGTTCGACCAGCTCTACACCCGGTTTAAGTACACCTCGTTTTTCGGCATCCCAAATCATGTTGGCACCGATACGGCATTTGACGCTAAAGCTTGGGTTGCGTGATTCCACCTTCGCCAGAATGCGTCCGTTACCGATACGGTTCAGTCGAACCAGCGGCGTATGACCGATAGTCAGCGAGTTGTCTTCAAAAATCTTACTCATGGCCTGTCCTTAACTGTATGAAATTGGGATACCGCTTCAGCATACCTGTTGAGAAAGTATGGGGAAGTAAGGAATTCGTATATCTATATGCCACCAGGAAATAATGCGTTGCAGTATGGAATAAGAGCGGGCATAAGCCAGCCCGCTTTTACACATTTTTGCATTACTTCCATAACGCGTGCTTAGCACGATAGCAGTCTACCCACATCGCCGTGGCACCACAAACCGCAACTGGCATGATGAACAGATTGAGCACCGGAATCATGGTGAACAGGCTGGTCAATGCGCCAAATTGCATATTGGTGACCTTGCGTGTGCGCAGCGCGACGCGCATCTCCTTAAAAGGCACCTTATGGTTATCAAACGGATAATCGCAGTACTGAATGGCCAGCATCCACGCGCTGAACAGGAACCACAGCACCGGGGCTACGGTCTGACCAATACCCGGAATGAAATAGAGGATCAGCAACACGACGGCGCGCGGGAGATACCACGCCAGCTTTTGCCATTCACGTTTCATAATACGGGGAACATCTTTCATGATGCCGAGAACGCCGGTGTCAGGCGGTGTTGCGCCCGTTAAGCGCGCTTCCAGTTGTTCAGCCAGCAGACCGTTAAACGGCGCTGCAATCCAGTTGGCTATGGTGGAAAACAGGTAGCCGAACACCAGTAGTACGGAGATAGTGACAATCGGCCAGAGCAAGTAGCTGAGCCACTGAAGCCAGTCAGGGACGTGACTCATCAGCGCGGGGATCCAGCTATCGAGTTGTGTGAATAGCCACCAGAATGCGCCGCCCATCAGCAGGATATTCACCAGCAAAGGCAGGATGACAAAGCGACGAATGCCCGGTAGGGTGATGAGCTTCCATCCCTGTGAAAAGTAATAAAGGCCGCTGCGAGGTACGACTGCAGATGATGAAACCATGGTCAGGACATACTCCTTGTTATATAAGCTCTGGTAAACTTTGCGTATCTTACCGGGTTGTTGAGCGTTAAGCTGTTCAGAAATGTTCGAAAAAACAGCAAAAAGCACAATTTTGTTCATCTTTATGCCGTGAAAGCCAAGAGTGCACTTGCACTTGGCGTAATCGACAAATACTCTTAGTGAGTAAATGTTTGCCGTGGTGGCAAGGTGTTAGAACAACAGAGAATATAATGATGCAGGATTTGCGTCTGATATTAATCATTGTTGGCGCGATCGCCATAATCGCTTTACTGGTACATGGTTTTTGGACTAGCCGTAAAGAGCGGTCTTCTATATTCCGCGATCGCCCACTGAAACGCATGAAGTCTAAACGTGAAGACGAGGATTCGTTCGACGACAACGTCGAGGAAGACGAAGGCGTGGGCGAAGTTCGCGTTCATCGTGTGAATCATGCTCCCGGTAACGCGCAGGAACATGGTGTTCCTCCTCAGTCGCCGCAACACCAGTACCAGCCGCCTTATGCGTCTGCTCAGCCGCGTCAACCCGCGCCGCAGCCTGCACAAGCGCCGGTACCGCCGCCGCATGCTCAGCAGCAGCCGCAGCCTGTACAACCGCAGCAGCCGGTGCAGCATCAGCCTGTTCAGCAACAACCTGCGCAGCAGCCGATGCAGCATCAGCCCGTTGCTCCGCAGGTTCAGCAGCCCGTGCAGCAAGCACCGCAACCTGCGCCGCAGGCTTTCCAGCCCGCAGAGCCTGCCGTTGAACATCAACCTCAGCCTGAGCCGGTAGTTGAAGAAGCGCCTGTTGCTGAAAAACCGCAGCGTAAAGAAGCGGTCATTATTATGAACGTTGCGGCGCATCACGGTAGTGAGCTCAACGGTGAAGTGCTGCTCAACAGCATTCAGCAAGCCGGTTTTAAATTTGGCGACATGAATATTTTCCATCGTCATTTGAGTCCGGATGGCAGCGGTCCTTCGCTGTTCAGCCTTGCCAATATGGTTAACCCAGGAACGTTTGACCCCGAAATGACGGGTGATTTCAGCACCCCTGGCGTGACTATTTTTATGCAGGTTCCGTCCTACGGTGACGAGCTGCAAAACTTTAAGCTGATGCTGCAGTCCGCACAGCACATTGCCGATGAAGTGGGTGGTGTGGTGCTCGACGATCAACGTCGTATGATGACGCCGCAGAAACTGCGCGAGTATCAGGACCGCATCCGCGAAGTTAAAGAATCTCACGCCTGATTCTCCTCTGGCGTGACATATCCTTGCTAAACCCCCGCCTGTCGGGGGTTTTTTATCATTGATGGTGCGATATGGAATCAATCGAACAACAACTGACAGAACTGCGAACCACGCTTCGCCATCATGAGTATCTCTACCATGTGATGGATGCGCCGGAAATTCCCGATGCGGAATACGATCGCCTGATGCGTGAACTGCGCGAGCTGGAAGCGCAGCATCCGGAACTTATCACCCCCGACTCGCCAACCCAGCGCGTAGGCGCCGCTCCGTTAGCAGCGTTCAGCCAGATTCGCCATGAAGTGCCAATGCTGTCGCTGGATAACGTGTTTGATGAAGAGAGTTTTCTCGCCTTCAACAAGCGCGTGCAGGACAGACTGAAGAGTACGGACAAACTAACCTGGTGCTGCGAACTGAAGCTGGACGGGCTGGCGGTCAGTATCCTGTATGAAAACGGTGTGCTGGTCAGTGCCGCAACGCGTGGTGATGGTACTACGGGTGAGGATATTACCTCGAACGTGCGCACCATTCGTGCGATCCCGTTAAAACTGCGTGGCGATAACATTCCGACGCGTCTGGAAGTGCGCGGTGAAGTGTTCCTGCCGCAGGCCGGGTTTGAAAAAATTAACGAAGAGGCCCGCCGTACTGGCAACAAAGTGTTTGCTAACCCGCGTAACGCGGCGGCCGGGTCATTGCGCCAGCTCGATCCGCGTATCACAGCGAAGCGACCGCTTACTTTCTTCTGCTATGGCGTCGGTGTGCTGGAAGGTGGTGTGCTGCCTGATACCCACCTGGGCCGTCTGCTGCAATTTAAAGAGTGGGGATTGCCGGTGAGCGACAGAGTT
Source organism: Citrobacter sp. Cpo089 (assembly GCF_030332695.1). NCBI lineage: Bacteria > Pseudomonadati > Pseudomonadota > Gammaproteobacteria > Enterobacterales > Enterobacteriaceae > Citrobacter > Citrobacter sp. Cpo089. Next base: position 81,330 of record NZ_JAOWHJ010000038.1, read on the forward strand.
ACGCTTTGCGACTCTCCGGAGGAAGTACTTGCTTACTATCACAAGGTTGAAGAAGACCGACCGACGCTGGGATTCGATATCGACGGTGTGGTGATCAAAGTCAACTCCATGGTATTGCAAGAGCAACTGGGTTTTGTTGCCCGCGCGCCGCGCTGGGCGGTGGCCTTTAAGTTCCCGGCGCAAGAGCAGATGACCTTCGTACGTGATGTTGAGTTTCAGGTTGGACGCACCGGGGCGATTACGCCTGTCGCTCGCCTTGAGCCAGTTCAGGTTGCCGGGGTGTTGGTCAGTAACGCCACCTTGCACAATGCGGATGAAATTGAGCGTCTTGGTTTGCGTATTGGCGATAAAGTCGTCATTCGCCGTGCGGGCGATGTCATCCCGCAGGTAGTGAACGTCGTGCTTTCCGAACGCCCGGACGATACGCGTGAAATTGAGTTTCCCACCCACTGTCCGGTATGCAACTCTGACGTTGAGCGTGTGGAAGGCGAAGCGGTCACACGCTGTACCGGTGGTTTAATCTGCGGAGCGCAGCGTAAGGAATCGCTGAAACACTTCGTTTCCCGCCGCGCGCTGGACGTTGACGGCATGGGCGACAAAATTATCGATCAACTGGTCGAGAAAGAGTATGTCCACACGCCAGCGGATCTCTTCACACTGACCGCAGGCAAGCTGACCGGTCTTGATCGTATGGGGCCGAAATCGGCACAAAACGTGGTGAATGCGCTGGAAAAAGCGAAAGAAACAACGTTTGCCCGTTTCCTCTACGCGCTGGGTATTCGCGAAGTCGGCGAAGCTACGGCGGCTGGTCTGGCGGCACATTTTGGCACCCTTGAGGCGCTGGAAGCGGCCTCTATTGAAGAGCTACAAAAAGTGCCGGATGTCGGCATTGTGGTAGCGACCCACGTGTTTAATTTCTTTGCCGAAGAGAGTAACCGCGAGGTGATCGTCCAACTGCTGGCGCAGGGTATCCATTGGCCAGCGCCGGTGGTCATCAACGCTGAAGAAATCGACAGCCCCTTCGCGGGTAAAACGGTGGTGCTGACCGGGAGTCTGAGCCTGATGTCACGCGATGACGCCAAAGCGCGACTGACTGAGTTGGGTGCAAAAGTGGCCGGTAGCGTATCGAAGAAAACCGACCTGGTGATTGCCGGTGAAGCGGCGGGGTCGAAACTGGCAAAAGCGCAGGAACTGGGTATTGCCGTGATCGATGAAGCTGAAATGATCCGCTTACTGGGTGCCTGAGATGGAAAAAGAGCAGCTGGTTGAAATCGCCAATACCGTGATGCCCTTTGGCAAATATAAAGGGCGTCGGCTGATTGATGTACCGGAAGAGTATCTGCTGTGGTTTGCCCGTAAGGATGAATTCCCGCCGGGCAAGCTCGGCGAGCTGATGCAAATCACGCTGCTGATTAAAACTGAAGGGCTGACGCAACTGGTGCAGCCCCTGAAACGCCCGCTCTAAGCCTTTGCGGAGCGGCTTTTCTGCTGCGCCTGCAATGCGTCCGTTTGTTGCTTGTAGCGACGTGCCAGCACGGCACACACCATCAGCTGAATTTGATGGAAGATCATCAACGGCAGCACCATCATTCCTATCACTGACGTCGGGAACAGAATATTTGCCATTGGGATCCCATTTGCCAGGCTCTTTTTCGATCCGCAAAAGACAATGGTGATCTCATCGGCTTTGTTGAAGCCGCATTTACGCGCAACAAAGACGTTGATGCCAATCACGATTGCCAGCAATACGATGCTGACCACCACGATAAACAGCAGCGAGCCAATCCCCACTTTGTGCCAGATCCCGTTAACCACGGCTTCACTGAAGGCGGAGTACACCACCAGCAAGATGGAGGATTGGTCCGTTTTGGCGATCCATTTTTTATGTCGGGACACCCAATTACCAATCCACGGACGTGAAAGATGTCCCAGTACGAACGGCAGCAGCAGTTGCAGCATGATTTTCCCCACCTGCTCCAGACTGCCTTCTGCGCCGTGCATATTCATTACCAGGCTAACCAGCAACGGCGAGAGAAAAATACCCAGCAGGCTGGAGGCCGAAGCGGAACACACGGCAGCGGCAACGTTACCCCCTGCCAGCGACGTAAAAGCGATTGCCGACTGCACCGTGGCCGGCAAAATACACAGGTACAGGAAACCGGTGTACAGCATCGGGTCAACATTAACCGGCGCCCACCAGGCGAACAGAACACCCAGTACCGGGAAAACAACAAACGTGCTGCACATCACCCATAGATGCAAACGCCAGTGACTACCGCCAGCAATAATGGCTTCACGCGAAAGCTTCGCCCCGTGCATAAAAAACAACAGGGCAATGGCAGCGGTGGTTAAGCCTTCAAAGAAAGGCACAAAGCCACCCTTGGCCGGGAAAAAGGACGCCAGTAATACGACCGTAATCAACGTTATCGTGAACGGATCAAGGATACGAAAAAGTTTCATAAAAGCTCCTGAAATTCGGTAGGAACATTTTGCGTTTTTCTGTTTGAGAAATAAAATTGATTTATTGCATCCATATATGAATAGAATAAATGAATTACTCTCTGCGTCAGCTCCGTATCTTTGTTACCGTCGCTCAGGCCAAAAGCTTTAGCCGGGCGGGGGATATCATTGGCTTAAGCCAGTCTGCGGTCAGCCACAGCGTTAAAGAGCTGGAAGGGCAGACGGGTGTGCGGTTGTTAGATAGAACAACGCGGGAAGTGGTGCTGACGGAAGCAGGGCACCAGTTGGCGGCTCGGCTGGAACGTATTCTGGATGAACTGCACAGCACGCTGCGTGAAGCAGGCCAGGTGGGAACGCAGTTAACCGGAACGGTGCGCGTTGCCGCCAGCCAGACAATATCAGCTCACCTTATTCCACAGTGTATTGCCCAGAGTAATCAGCTTTATCCAGCAATCGATTTTGTGCTGCACGATCGTCCGCAACAGTGGGTGCTGGAGAGTATTCGTCAGGGCGAGGTGGATTTTGGCATTGTGATAGATCCAGGTGCTGTGACCGATCTACAGTGTGAAGCGGTGTTATCCGAACCGTTCCTGCTGTTGTGTCGAGAGGATCATCCGCTAGCCCAACGCGAATGGGTAAATTGGCAGGATTTATATCATGAGCGCTTGGTATTACAGGATTACGCTTCCGGCAGTCGACCGTTGATCGATGCGGCACTGGCCCACTTTTCCATTGAGGCGAATATCGTTCAGGAGATAGGTCACCCTGCCACGCTTTTCCCGATGGTTGAGGCGGGGATTGGTATCAGCGTGCTGCCTGCGCTGGCGCTTCCTCTGCCACAGGGCAGCCATTTGCAGGTTAAACGCCTGACGCCGGTTGTGGAACGACAATTGATGCTGGCACGACGTAAAAATCGTTCTTTATCGACTGCGGCCCAGGCGCTGTGGGACGTAGTACGGATGCAGGCCAGTGAATTAACCGCCGGTCGGGCACGGGATCCTTTGTACCAGCTTTAACGATATGGCTGGTGTTTGTCATGTCGTTAAGTTTGGCTTTCAGTATCGATGAACTGATCGTTAACTTTTATATTTTTACCCGGCAGCGGACTACCTCTTTATATTTATAAATTCTCCTGCGATATTCTTAGACAATTGCTCAGCTTGCGGATTTTTAAGGCTATTTTAAATTATTACTTTTTTTTCTTGACCTTCCACTTGCTGGAAGGTTGATACTCTTTATACGCAAGTACGGATAGCAGTATCTAATACAATGATGTATAGCGATTGATTAATGAAATGACTAAGCAATTTATACAGTAGCTCGTTATAGGTAGAATTAACACGATCCCGATGGAGTAATATTAGTGACATGTTAAATAATCCTACAATAGCTGGTTGCTGAAACTAATCCGGTAAATATATTTAACTAATGGGGTATTGGCGGCGATGATAAGCAAAAATAAAATTTTAATTGCAATGCAAATTAGTATGCTGGCATGGTCTGGTTATACGTTTGCAGCAGACAGAGTGTATGTAGCAAATGAAGGTGCAGATTCAGTTAATGTACTTGATGCTGCGTCTTTAAAGACTGTAGATAAAGTACATGTTGGTAAAATGCCGCATAACGTTCAGGTGTCACCAGACAATAAAACAGTTTGGGTAACCAACCTTGGTGCTAACGGGACACATTCATCAGGCTCTGAACATATGGATATGAGTAAAGATGCTCATTCTGAGAAAATGGACATGGGCAAAGATTCTCATGCTGGCAAAAAGGAACATGGAGAAGTTTGGGTTATTAATGCCGAAAATGATACGGTTATTGCAAAACTTCCGGTTGGCGCACACCCTGCGCATGTTGTCGTCACCCCTGATGGGAAAATGGCGTATATCTCAAATAGTGCAGATAACACCATCAGCGTGATTGATGCAGAACATTTGAAAAATTTAACGACAATTAATGTAGGTAAATTCCCTCATGGCCTCAGAGTGAGTCCTGACGGTAAAGAAGTTTATATCGCGAATATGAAAGGGGGCTCGGTATCCGTTGTTGATACAACCAGTAATAAAGAAGTCGCGCAGATCCCATTAGGTAAAATGCCAGCCCAGGTAGGTTTCTCACCGGACGGAAAACTGGTGTTTGTTTCCCTGTCTGGTGAAGATGCTGTAGCGGTGATTGATACAGCAACGCGTAAAGTTGTGAAGAAAATTAATGTCGGTACCGTACCAATCCAGCTGTTTGGCACTCCGGATGGTAAAAGCATGCTGGTAACCAATCAGGGCTCGAAGAGCAAGCCGGGTAACACAATAAACATGATTGATATCGCAAGCCTTACGGTAGCGAAATCCATCACCACTGGCGATGGGGCCCATGGCGTGGTTGTCGATAAAAATGGCAAATATGCTTACGTAACTAACTCATTTGCAAACTCTGTCTCGATGATTGACATTAATGAGCGGGTGATGCTGCCAACTTACTGATTTAGTGTATGATGGTGTTTTTGAGGTGCTCCAGTGGCTTCTGTTTCTATCAGCTGTCCCTCCTGTTCAGCTACTGACGGGGTGGTGCGTAACGGCAAAAGCAC
>NZ_JAOWHJ010000038.1:86382-86597 GCF_030332695.1 Citrobacter sp. Cpo089
TCAGCGCTATCTCTGCTCTCACTGCCGTAAAACATGGCAACTGCAGTTCACTTACACCGCTTCTCAACCCGGTACGCACCAGAAAATCATTGATATGGCCATGAATGGCGTTGGATGCCGGGCAACTGCCCGCATTATGGGCGTTGGCCTCAACACGATTTTACGTCACTTAAAAAACTCAGGCCGCAGTCGGTAACCTCGCGCATACAGCCGGG
>NZ_JAOWHJ010000039.1:0-36901 GCF_030332695.1 Citrobacter sp. Cpo089
TGAACTGACCCCATAATGTTGGACAGTTTATTTTAAGCGGTTATCTGGGCCTGGGTTCGGTACTCTACCGGACTCAGGCCTTTCAGTTTCTGTTTTATTCTTTCATGGTTGTAATAGTGGATGTAGTCATCGATAGCCATGCGCAACTCGCTGATATTCTTGTGTTCCGTGAGGTAAAAACACTCAGATTTCAGTGTGCCGAAGAAGCTCTCCATCACTGCATTGTCATGACAGTTTCCCTTTCTTGACATGCTCTGTTTTAGACCCGCCTCCTTTAGCCGGTTCTGATAATGCGCCATCTGATATTGCCAGCCCTGATCTGAGTGGAGCAGCGGGTATTCGTTTTTGCCCAGTACAGATATAGCCTTCGACAGCATGTTATCCACCATCGACAGAAGAGGACGGGACTCCATCTGATACGCTACTATTTCTCCGTTATACAGATCCAGAACCGGGGACAGATACAGCTTTTCTCCGCTTATTTTAAATTCCGTGACATCTGTTACCCACTTCTGGTTGGGTTTATCCACACTGAACTGCCGGTTCAGTACATTACCCGCAACTTTCCCATGCCGGCCTTTGTAAGAGTTATATTTCTTCCTTCTGATACAACAGGTTAAATCTAACACCTTCATTAACCTCTGAACCGTTTTATGGTTCAGTAAGCTTCCTTCCCGGCGGCCAGCCAGCGTGATTCGCCTGTATCCATACCGTCCTTTATGTTTATGGAACAGCGTTAAAATATGCTGCTTATCATCGGCATATTTGTCTGGTTTTTTACCGTTGGCCAGTTGCCAGTAGAACGTGCTTCTTGCCAGTCCTGCAGCTTTTAACAAGCGTGCAAGAGGGAACTTCAGCCTTAACTCATTCACGACCTGCGCTTTATCCCGCGTCCTGACGTGCTTCTTTCCCTGAGTAAGGCCTGCAGCTTTTTTAGATATGCCACTTCAGCACGCAGTTGTTCAAGTTCCTCACGTTCATCCGGAGCAAGGGGGGTCTGCAAAGGAGGGACGGGGTGATTCTCAGGGCGTTCTGGCATCGTTTTTTTCCTGCGTCGACTGTCTGTAAGGGCTTCTAATCCCCCTTCATCATACAGTCGTTCCCACTGACTAACAGTGGAAAAGGCAGGGATAGTGAATTTTGCACAGACTTCGCGAACAGACAGCTGGTGTTCACGCATATGCAGGATAACGGACTCTTTAAAAGCAGGAGAATAGGTGAAATGCCGGGTTGTAAGCCCGGCTTCGCCATGGAGCTTCCAGGCGGCAGACCATTTACGAACGGCACTGTGATCGATACCAAAACGTTTTGCAGTCGCCTCCTGTCCTTCCAGCCCGGAAAGATAGTGCTGCACAACCTCAAGCTTGAAGCTGAGAGAATACTTGCTCATAAAAAACTGCACCTTACTTCGTTGGGTGTCCAACTTTTTGGGTGCAGTTCAGAATCTCCCCGGTCTTATCAATACGACGTTGTCTTACGCTTACAGCACCAGTGCGGCGATAGATGCAGACAGTACGCTCACCAGCGTAGAGCCGTACACCAGCTTCAGACCGAAGCGGGAAACGACGTTACCTTGCTCTTCGTTCAGACCTTTAATCGCACCGGCGATAATACCGATGGAAGAGAAGTTAGCGAAGGAGACCAGGAACACGGACAGGATACCTTCTGCACGCGGAGAGAGCGTGGCGGCAATTTTCTGCAGATCCATCATCGCAACGAATTCGTTGGAAACCAGTTTGGTTGCCATGATACTGCCCACCTGCAGCGCTTCGCTGGACGGCACACCCATTACCCATGCAACCGGGTAGAAGATGTAGCCCAGGATGCCCTGGAAGGAGATGCTGTAGCCAAACCAGCCGGTCACGGTGGCGAACAGGGCGTTCAGGGCTGCGATCAGCGCGATGAAACCAATCAGCATAGCTGCAACGATAATTGCCACTTTGAAACCTGCCAGGATGTATTCACCCAGCATTTCGAAGAAGCTCTGGCCTTCGTGCAGGTTAGACATCTGGATGTTTTCTTCGCTGGCATCAACGGTGTACGGGTTGATCAGCGACAGCACGATAAAGGTGCTGAACATGTTCAGAACCAGCGCTGCAACCACGTACTTCGGCTCCAGCATAGTCATGTACGCGCCGACGATAGACATGGAAACGGTCGACATCGCCGTTGCAGCCATGGTGTACATACGGTTGCGAGACATTTTGCCGAGAATATCTTTATAGGCGATAAAGTTCTCGGACTGACCCAGGATCAGGGAGCTGACGGCGTTGAAGGATTCCAGCTTGCCCATACCGTTCACTTTGGATAACAGGAAACCAATCGCGCGGATGATAACCGGCAGAACGCGGATATGCTGCAAAATACCGATAAGAGCGGAAATGAAGACGATTGGGCACAGCACTTTCAGGAAGAAGAATGCCAGGCCTTTGTCGTTCATGCTGCCGAAGACAAAGTTTGTCCCTTCATTAGCGAATCCGAGTAGTTTTTCAAACATCTCGGAGAAGCCTCTCACGAAGCCCAGACCGACATCAGAGTTCAGGAAGAACCATGCCAGTAACACTTCAATAACAAGCAATTGAATAACATAACGAATGCGGATTTTTTTACGGTCACTGCTTACCAGCAGTGCGAGTACCGCAACCACGGCAAGGGCCAGGACGAAATGAAGAACGCGGTCCATATTTGCTCCAAATATGAGGCAGGTTTAGTTTTCGTGCACATTCTATGTAACAACCATAAAGAAAACGAGATCAAACACACACTATAATAAGGACCTGTGACGAGATTCAAAATTAGTGATCGGTGATACACTTCTGTTATGTTTAGTATGGAAGTGAAAAGTTATGTCATTGTGCTAATCTCATAACAATAATTAAACATCTCACCAGTATTTCCAGAATCCTTATCGATCCATAGACAAACGCTATCAGAGAAATCAACTTCACCCATTAAAATGAATTTGATAATCATTCTCAATAGGCGTAGCTTGAAACATAGCAAAGGCTATGTTTCTGAGGCACTAAAATGACTAACGATCGCGTTGAGAGTAGCAGTGGACGGGCAGCGCGCAAGTTGAAGCTCGCATTAATGGGACCTGCGTTCATCGCGGCGATCGGCTACATCGATCCGGGCAACTTCGCCACCAACATCCAGGCAGGGGCCAGCTTTGGCTATAAACTGTTGTGGGTGGTGGTCTGGGCAAACCTGATGGCGATGCTGATTCAGGTGCTGTCGGCAAAGCTGGGTATTGCCACGGGTAAAAATCTGGCGGAGCAAATTCGCGATCACTATCCTCGTCCGGTGGTGTGGTTCTACTGGGTGCAGGCCGAAATTATCGCCATGGCGACAGACCTTGCTGAATTCATTGGTGCCGCGATTGGTTTCAAATTGATCCTCGGCGTGTCGTTATTGCAGGGGGCCGTGCTCACCGGTATCGCGACTTTTTTGATTCTGATGTTGCAGCGTCGTGGGCAAAAACCGCTGGAAAAAGTGATTGGCGGCTTGCTGCTGTTTGTGGCTGCGGCTTACATTGTGGAACTGATCTTTTCCCAGCCGAACTTCGCGCAACTTAGCAAGGGAATGGTTATCCCGAGCCTGCCTAATTCCGAAGCGGTGTTCCTGGCTGCTGGCGTGCTCGGCGCGACTATCATGCCACACGTCATTTATCTGCACTCTTCCTTAACTCAGCATCTGCACGGCGGAACACGTCAACAGCGCTATGCTGCCACGAAATGGGATGTGGCAATCGCCATGACGATTGCTGGATTTGTCAATCTGGCGATGATGGCGACGGCTGCCGCTGCATTTCATTTTAGTGGGCATACCGGTATTGCCGATCTCGATCAAGCATATCTGACACTTGAACCGCTGTTGAGTCACGCTGCGGCGACGGTATTCGGTTTAAGCCTGGTGGCTGCGGGACTTTCTTCTACCGTGGTCGGTACGTTGGCCGGGCAGGTGGTGATGCAAGGGTTTATCCGCTTTCACATTCCGCTATGGGTACGCCGTACCGTCACCATGATGCCATCATTTATTGTGATTTTGATGGGACTGGATCCGACGCGTATTCTGGTGATGAGCCAGGTGTTGCTCAGTTTTGGTATTGCACTGGCGCTGGTGCCGCTGTTGATCTTCACCAGCAACAGTCAGCTGATGGGCGATTTGGTGAATACCCGATGGGTAAAACAGGTAGGCTGGGTGATTGTTGTGCTGGTGGTGGCGCTCAATATCTGGCTGTTGGTAGGAACCGCACTCGGTTTGTAAAAACAAAAGGGCCTGTTGGCCCTTTTGTTACATTAATGATGATGTTTGTGGCCACGCCCGCGACCGCGATGGTCGTCACGATCGTTCCAGCCTTCACGATAACCGCGCTCATAAGCTTTGCGTTTGTCCCAGCCACGATGGTAGCCGTTGTCATGACGCCACCAGCGATTTTTTCGCCACTCATAGTTATGGTGCCAGTAATCCCGGTCGCGCCAGCGGCCGCCATCCCAGTAGTTACCATAGTTATCGCGATCGCCAATTTGTAATTTTATTGATGGCAGCAGGGTGATTTCGCCAGCGTTCGCGGCCAGCGGTGTAAAAGCCAATAAGACTGCCGCCAGAATCAGTGACCTGAACATGTTTTCTCTCCTTCACGATCGAGCCGTAGCCGGCCTGTTAACGTAATATTACGGGGCAGTAAAGCCCCGTTTCATCGCCTTAACTCTTAAATCGCAAGTGAGAGCACTTTTTGTTAATAAATGTGTCTTTATTTCAATCAACTCAGGATAGCATCAATCTCCGCGCACTCTTCAGACGTAAAGTGACGGTTTGCCAGCATGCCGACAGCGTCTTCAATCTGCGCCGTTTTACTCGCGCCAATCAGCACTGACGTGACTTTGTCATCCCGTAACACCCATGCCAGCGCCATCTGGGAAAGCTTTTGCCCGCGTCGTTCTGCCAGCACATTCAGCGCCCGCACTTTTTCCAGTTTTTGTGGAGTGATCTGGTCCGGATTCAGAAAGCGACTGGTGCTTGCCGCACGAGAATCCGCAGGAATGCCGTTCAGATAGCGGTCGGTTAACTGTCCGCCAGCCAGCGGTGAGAAGGCGATACTGCCGACACCTTTTTCCTGTAATAGCGACAGCAAGCCACCTTCGACCCAACGTTCAAACATGGAATATTTGGGCTGGTGAATAAGGCATGGCGTACCTAAATCGTCGAGTATTTCAATCGCCTGCCTGGCAAGATCCGCGGGATAGTTAGACAACCCTACATACAGCGCTTTGCCCTGACGGACGATGTGATCCAGCGCGCGCATGGTTTCTTCGAGCGGCGTTTCAGGGTCGGGGCGATGGTGGTAGAAGATATCGACATACTCCAGCCCCAGACGCTTCAGGCTTTGATCGAGACTGGCAATCAGATATTTGCGTGAACCCCAGTCACCGTAGGGACCTTCCCACATGGTGTAGCCCGCTTTAGTGGAGATAATAAGCTCATCTCGCCACGGTAAAAAATCTTCCTGCAGGATCCGACCAAAATTCCGTTCTGCCGAACCCGGCGGTGGACCATAGTTATTTGCCAGATCAAAATGGTTAATCCCCAGATCGAATGCGCGCTGTAACAATGCGCGACTGTTCTCGACCTGCGTGGTATCGCCAAAATTGTGCCACAAACCCAGTGAGACAATCGGGAGCTTAAGGCCGCTTTGACCGCAGCGGCGGTACTCCATTGTCTGATAACGATTTTCATCTGCGTGATAAACCATGTCACCCCCCTTCCACAATGCGTGTGTCTTCCAGTGTATACGGTTACACCGCAGATTCTTCAATGAATTTTAACCACCAAAACTGTAAATCCTGCTTTCCACCCCTTCACAGCGACTTTCCTGGACAGTCATCACAGTTCTTCGATACTCAACATGAGGTTACCGTCAGAAGGATAGCTGTCATGCAAACCCCGTATTCCGTTGCTGATTATCTGCTGGACAGGCTGGCAGGCTGTGGCGTCGGCCATCTCTTTGGTGTGCCGGGCGATTATAATTTGCAGTTTCTTGACCACGTGATTGAACATCCCAACGTATGTTGGGTCGGGTGTGCGAATGAATTGAATGCGGCTTATGCGGCAGATGGCTATGCTCGGGTATCCGGGGTAGGAGCGCTGCTCACCACGTTTGGCGTGGGTGAGTTAAGTGCAATTAACGGTATCGCGGGTAGCTTCGCGGAATATGTTCCTGTTTTGCATATTGTCGGCGCACCCTGTCGCGGCGCGCAGCGTCGTGGAGAGTTGATGCATCACACTTTGGGTGACGGTGACTTTCAGCATTTTTATCGCATGCAGCAGGCAGTAACGACGGCCAGCGCGATACTGGATGAACAAAATGCCTGCTATGAAATTGACCGTGTGTTGCGAATGATGCTCAGCGAGCGCAGGCCGGGCTATCTGATGCTGCCTGCTGATGTGGCTAAACAGCCTGCTACGCCACCGAATGATATTATGATTGTTCCTCTGAGCGAGCCGGAAAGCAGCGTGATAGAGGCGTTTCGCTACCATGCCCGTGAACGATTGCTGGACAGCCCGCGCGTAGCGTTGCTGGCCGACTTCCTCGCGCTGCGTTTTGGCCTGCAGCCGGTTTTACAGCGCTGGATGGCGGAAACGCCGATGGCTCATGTCACGTTGTTGATGGGCAAAGGACTGTTTGATGAGCGTCACCCGGCGTTTGTTGGCACATACAGCGCTGGAGCCAGCAGCGATTATGTACGTCAGGCGATAGAAGATGCCGATACGATAATGTGTGTCGGCACACAATTTGTCGACACCCTGACAGCTGGGTTTACACAACAGCTACCGCAGGATCGCACCATTGACGTTCAGCCCCATGCGTCACGAATTGGATCCCACTGGTTTAACATCCCGATGGAGCAGGCGGTCACCACATTACGTGAGCTGTGCCTGGAAATGTCGTTTTCTCTGCCGCCAGAACGTCCACCAACTAGGCGTGTTCAGGTTGAAAAGGGCCCACTGACGCAGGAAAACTTCTGGCACACGGTGCAGCAGTTTCTGAAGCCTGATGACATTATCCTCGTCGATCAGGGAACCGCCGCCTTTGGCGCGGCTGCGCTCTCATTACCTTGCGGGGCGGAAGTCCTGGTTCAACCGTTGTGGGGATCTATCGGCTACGCGCTCCCGGCGGCATTCGGTGCGCAAACGGCCTGTCCGGACCGTCGGGTGATCCTGATTATTGGTGATGGCGCGGCGCAGCTCACCATTCAGGAGCTGGGCTCCATGCTCAGAGATGGGCAATCGCCGGTTATTTTACTGCTCAACAATGATGGTTATACCGTTGAGCGGGCCATACACGGGGCAAATCAGCGCTATAACGACATTGCCGCCTGGAGCTGGACGTTGATGCCGCAGGCGTTTAGTCGTGAATGTCAGGCCGAATGCTGGCGGGTGAAGCAGGCGGTACAGCTGGAAGAAGTGCTGGCCCGGCTGTCCCAACCGCAACGACTGTCGTTAATTGAGGTGGTGCTACCGAAAGCCGATCTTCCTGAATTATTGCGCACGGTGACCCGTGCGCTGGAATCTCGCAACGGCGGATAGCTATTTATCGGGGCGCTCAGCGACCATCATCGGTTTGCCCGCCAGCAGCAGCCAGGCGGGCAGCATGACGATGCACAGCAGCGGCAGCAGGGTGGAATCTGGCACCACCACTGCTGCCATAAACAGGCTCAGCCAGGCGTCGCGGGTGACGACCAGCACCAGCCCGAGAATAGAGCAAGAAACCGTGATGGCAGCCGGCACCGCTTCAACATGGGCGTGCAGCATCAGGCCAAGCGCGACGCCAACGAATACCGCCGGGAAGATTCGTCCGCCGCGAAAACCACTCGCCGCTGCAACCACTAATGCCGCCAGCTTAATGACGGCGAGCATGAAATAATCTGATGTCCCCAGCGTTTGGCTAAACGCCATTTGCTGCATTTCGTCTAGTCCCTTAAACAAGGTAAGCGGCCCGCCGATAACACCCAAAATGCCAAGGATAAAACCGCCTGTCCCGAGGATCAGCACCGGGTGTTTTAATCGATGCATTAAATGGTGCAAATGCGGCAGACACCAGACGGCCACCATTCCAGCGGCAATGGCGATGGCAGCAACAACCGCGCCGCTGAGGATATCCGTCAAGTGCATCTGCGTGTAGTGCGCGATGGGCAGTGAAAAATGGGGGTGAAAAAACAGGCTGGTGGTTAGCGAACCCGCGGCGGCGGCCATTAACGGCGCAAACAGGCGATCCCACAAGGGCACATCGTTTGAGCTATTCAGCGTTTGCGAAAATATCAACGCGGCGGCAACGGGGGTACCAAATAGTGCGCCGATGGTGCCGGCAGAGGCGAGAATGGTCCAGTCCAGTTTCGCTATACGGGGAAACATGCGGCTACCAAGTGCTACTGCCAGAGCGATATTTACGGTCATGATCGGGTGTTCCGGACCCAGACTGACGCCACCCGCGAGGCCAAGGATTAGCGCTGCCAGCAGGCCCGGTATTGCTGATGTTGGCACCGGCATGCCAATTAACGGTTCACAGGCCGGATCCGGACCTGCGTGGCCATGACTGTAGCGGATAACTAACCCGACCATGATCCCCGTGAGCGTCAGCATACCGATAATCCAGACCGGAGAGTCCTGGGCTATACCGATGCTAACAGGCAGACGTTCCCACAAAAACTGCTGTAAAACGGAAGCCACTTTCATCACAACGATCAACACCAGGCTGGACGCTATGCCAATGATTAGCGCTGGGGTTGACAGCAAGAGCATCGTTCTGGCTCGCGGATGGAGCATTTTCTATTCCTTAAAACAGAGTCATAGACATAGTTTGCACAGCCAGCCTGACGGCATCGCTGCAAATGATGCTGAAACGATAAAGTAATTGTGTGATCTGGATCGATTTTCCACGGGCGTCAGCCTTCAGACCGTTGTTGTTATGTCCCCATGAATTTACAGTGTGGCAAAGATTTATTCTGACTTTAGCGGAGCAGTGGAAGAATGACAAAATATGCTTTAGTAGGGGATGTTGGCGGCACCAACGCGCGTCTTGCTCTGTGCGATATTGCCAGTGGCGAGATTTCGCATACTAAAACCTATTCCGGGCTGGATTACCCTAGCCTCGAAGCGGTGGTGCGCGTGTACCTGGATGAGCATAGCGTCAGCGTCGAAGATGGCTGCATTGCCATTGCCTGTCCGATAACCGGCGATTGGGTGGCAATGACCAACCATACCTGGGCGTTCTCTATTGCTGAGATGAAAAAAAACCTGGGCTTCAGCCATCTGGAAATCATCAATGATTTCACCGCTGTGTCGATGGCGATCCCGATGCTGAAAAAAGAGCATTTAATTCAGTTTGGTGGTGCGGAACCTGTGGAAGGCAAACCTATTGCGGTTTATGGCGCAGGAACCGGGCTTGGCGTGGCGCATCTGGTCCACGTGGATAAACGCTGGGTAAGTCTCCCTGGTGAAGGCGGCCACGTGGATTTTGCGCCTAACAGCGAGGAAGAGGGAATTATCCTTGAGGTTCTGCGCGCGGAAATAGGTCACGTGTCCGCAGAACGCGTGCTGTCTGGTCCGGGACTGGTGAATCTGTATCGCGCCATCGTCAAATCTGACGGACGCCTGCCGGAAAATCTGCAGCCGAAGGATATCACCGCACGGGCGCTGGAAGATTCCTGCATTGACTGTCGTCGTGCGCTGTCGCTGTTCTGCGTCATCATGGGACGTTTTGGTGGCGATCTGGCGTTAACGCTGGGCACATTTGGCGGCGTGTACATCGCCGGCGGTATTGTGCCGCGCTTCCTCGACTTTTTTAAAGCGTCGGGCTTCCGTGGTGGTTTTGAAGATAAAGGCCGTTTTAAAGCCTATGTGCAGGATATTCCGGTGTATCTGATTGTGCACGATAACCCGGGCCTGCTTGGATCCGGTGCGCATTTGCGCCAGACGTTGGGCCATATTCTTTAATTCATCAATCAGAAATCTGCAAAACCGCGTAAATTACGCGGTTTTTTTATGCCTGCCGCCTACCTTTCCGACCTTCGTCACATTTCCGAATGACGGGATTAATTGTCCAGTAAAAGCATTATTTGTCTGATAACGGTTGTTACTTTCCTCGGACCATAATTTCACTCGTTAACTATTACGAGGAAATGATTATGAGCAAAAAACTGATTGCCGTCTGCGCGTGTCCAATGGGCCTGGCCCATACCTTTATGGCGGCTCAGGCGCTGGAAGAAGCGGCGGTTGAAGCGGGTTATGAAGTGAAAATTGAAACTCAGGGCGCGGACGGAATTCAAAATCGTCTGACGGCGCAGGATATCGCTGAGGCGACGTTAATCATCCACTCTGTTGCTGTTACTCCAGAAGATAACGAGCGTTTTGAGTCGCGTGACGTCTATGAAATTACGCTACAGGACGCGATAAAAAATGCGGCCGGCATCATTAAAGAGATCGAAGAGATGGTTGCCGCTGAACAACAATAATCATCGACAGGGAATTACGTATGGCCATTAAAAAACGCAGTGCAACCGTTGTGCCTGGCGCATCTGGTGCGGCAGCGGCAATAAAAAATCCACCGGCCTCCCGCAATAGCTTCTGGGGCGAACTTCCGCAGCATGTGATGTCGGGTATTTCACGCATGGTGCCGACGTTAATTATGGGCGGGGTCATTCTCGCCTTCTCGCAACTGATCGCCTATAGCTGGCTCGATATTCCTGCTGACACAGGCATCATGGATGCGCTGAACAGCGGAAAATTTACAGGTTTTAATCTCTCATTGCTGAAGTTTGCCTGGCTGTCGCAATCTTTTGGCGGCGTGCTGTTTGGCTTTGCTATCCCGATGTTTGCCGCGTTTGTCGCTAACTCTATCGGCGGCAAGCTGGCATTTCCGGCGGGGTTTATCGGTGGGCTGATGTCCACTCAGCCCACGCAGATACTGAATTTTGACCCCGCGACGCTGCAATGGGCAACCAGTGCTCCTGTTCCGTCAACCTTTATTGGCGCGCTGATTATCTCGATTGTCGCCGGGTATCTGGTGAAGTGGATGAACCAAAAAATCCAGCTGCCTGATTTCCTGCTGGCGTTCAAAACCACTTTTCTACTGCCCATTCTTTCCGCCATTTTCGTCATGCTGGCGATGTACTACGTGATCACACCGTTTGGCGGCTGGATCAACGGCGGGATCCGTACTCTGCTGACGGCGGCTGGCGAGAAAGGGACGCTGATGTATGCGATGGGTATTTCCGCGGCAACGGCGATTGACCTTGGTGGCCCAATAAATAAAGCAGCAGGTTTTGTCGCCTTCAGCTTTACCACCGATCATGTTCTACCGGTAACCGCGCGTTCTATTGCGATTGTCATTCCTCCGATTGGTCTTGGGTTGGCCACGCTTATTGATCGTCGCTTAACCGGCAAACGTCTGTTCAGCGCACAGCTCTACCCGCAGGGAAAAACGGCGATGTTCCTCGCGTTTATGGGCATCAGCGAAGGGGCGATCCCATTTGCGCTGGAAAGTCCCATCACGGCAATTCCTTCCTATATGGTTGGTGCCATTGTCGGATCGACGGCTGCCGTCTGGTTGGGGGCGGTGCAGTGGTTCCCGGAATCGGCTATCTGGGCGTGGCCGCTGGTAACTAACCTCGGCGTCTATATGGCGGGGATCCTGTTAGGCGCGGTGATTACGGCGCTGATGGTGGTGTTCCTGCGCAACATGATGTATCGCAAAGGCAAATTGCTGATTGAAAGTCTCTGATTAAAAGGATTGTGACCATGAGCTTACTTGCCTCGCTGCGCGACTGGTTAACAGCGCAACATCTTGATGCGATGCTGCTGTCATCGCGGCAGAACAAACAGCCACATATGGGGATCTCCAGCAGTTCAGGGTTTGTGTTTATCAGCCACGAAAGTGCGCATATCCTGGTCGATGCCCGTTACTACACCGATGTCGCCACGCGTACTCAGGGCTATCAGATCCATCTACTCGATGGAACACAGACGCTGTATTCGCAGGTGAATCACATCATTGCGAACGAAAAGCTGCAGACGGTGGGATTCGAAGGTGAGCAGGTAAGCTGGGAAACGGCGAACGCGTGGTCGGGCAAACTGTGCGCCCGATTAGTGAGCGCCGTACCGGACGTACTCCGGCAGGTGAAAACGGCGCAGGAGATAGCTTGCATCCGCGAAGCCTGCCGGATCGCCGACCTTAGCGCTGCACATATACGCCGCTTTATTCAACCAGGTCTCAGTGAGCGCGAAATTGCCGCTGAACTGGAGTGGTTTATGCGCACGCTCGGCGCAGACAAAGCCTCTTTTGGCACCATTGTCGCCAGCGGCTGGCGCGGTGCGCTGCCGCACGGTAAAGCCAGCGATAAACGTGTTGAGGCGGGTGAGTTCATTACGCTGGATTTTGGCGCACAGTATCAGGGCTATTGTTCGGATATGACGCGAACCTTTCGCATCCCCGACGCCAACCTGCCAGCGGAAGAAAGCGCGCTGTTTGCCGTGTATCAGATTGTCCTGGCGGCGCAGCGTGCTGCGGTGGCAGCAATTCGACCAGGCGCGCGTTGCAATGAGGTGGATGCCGCAGCCAGGCGGGTTATTACGCAGGCGGGCTATGGCGACGCGTTTGGCCACAATACCGGACATGCTATTGGTATTGAGGTGCATGAAAATCCTCGTTTTTCCCCTAATGACACAACGACTCTGGCAGCTGGCATGCTACTCACCGTTGAGCCGGGTATTTATCTGCCGGGGCAGGGAGGAGTACGTATTGAGGATGTGGTGCTGGTTACGCCAGATGGCGGAGAGGTGCTCTACACCATGGCGAAAACATTGTTACACACGGGAGAGGCGTAATGGACTTATCGCTACTGAAAGCGCTGAGCGAGGCGGATGCGATCGCCTCTTCAGAACAAGAAGTGCGTCAGATCCTGCTTGAAGAGGCGGATCGTTTGCATAAAGAGGTGCGCTTTGATGGCCTGGGGTCGGTGCTGATCCGTCTGAATGAATCAACCGGTCAGAAGGTGATGATCTGCGCGCATATGGATGAAGTGGGATTTATTGTACGTAGCATTTCCAGCGAAGGAGCTATCGATGTATTGCCGGTGGGAAATGTGCGTATGGCGGCCAGACAATTGCAGCCGGTGCGGATTACCACCCGTGAAGAGAGCAAAATTCCCGGTCTGCTTGATGGAGAGCGCAGCGGTAATGAGGTCAGTGCCCTGCGGGTAGACATTGGTGCGCGATCTTGTGACGAAGTACTTCAGGCCGGAGTACGCCCTGGCGATCGTGTCACCTTTGATACAACTTTTCAGGTTTTGCCGCATCAGCGAGTCATGGGCAAAGCCTTTGATGACCGACTTGGATGTTATTTGCTGGTGGCGCTACTGCGCGAATGGCATGACGCAACTCTCCCTTGTGAGGTCTGGCTGGTGGCCAGCTCCAGTGAAGAAGTAGGACTGCGCGGAGGACAAACAGCAGCACGCGCAGTCGCACCGGATGTGGCAATCGTGCTGGATACCGCCTGTTGGGCCAAAAACTTTGATTATGGTGCGGCCAACCATCGGCAGACTGGTAAAGGCCCAATGCTAGTGTTAAGCGATAAATCGCTGATTGCACCACCAAAGCTGACTGCGTGGGTGGAAAGCGTGGCCGCTGATGCGGGGATTTCCTTGCAGCTCGACATGTTCAGTAACGGCGGCACCGACGGTGGGGCTGTGCATGTAAGCGGCACGGGGATCCCAACGGTTGTCATGGGGCCCGCCACGCGGCATGGGCACTGCGCGGCATCGATTGCTGACTGTCGTGACATCATTCAGACCCAGCAGTTGTTGTCGGCTCTTATTTCACATCTTACGTGCGAAACCGTGGCTCATCTGACGGATTTCAGGTGCTGATTTCGCGCTAATCAGGAGTTGTTATGCTAACGATTCAATTTCTTTGCCCGTTACCCAATGGTCTGCATGCACGTCCGGCGTGGGAGCTGAAAGAGCAGTGCAGCCAGTGGCAAAGTGAGGTGATATTTATTAACCATCGCCAGAATGCGAGGGCGGATGCGAAAAGCTCGTTGGCGCTGATTGGCACCGGGACGCTGTTTAACGACAGCTGTAGCTTAACCATCACCGGTCGCGATGAAGAACAGGCTCGGCGAGTGCTGGAGGAGTATCTCCAGCACCGGTTTATTGACAGCGATAGCGTTCAACCGACTCCGGAGGAACTGGCGGCGCATCCGTTGCCGCGTTCGCTGATTCGCCTCAATCCAGACCTTCTTTATGGCACTATGCTGGCAGGGGGCGTGGGGGCAGGTACGCTCACGCTTTGGCAGAGCGATAATCTGGAAAGCTATCGCGCCATTGCAGCGAGTGCGGAAGACAACACCCGGCTGGAACACAGTCTGGCGACGCTTGCCGAACAGCTCAATCAACAGCTGCGCGAGCGTGACGGTGAGAGTAAAACCATCCTCAGTGCGCATCTGTCTCTGATTCAGGACGACGAGTTTGCCGGGAATATTCGCCGCTTAATGCTGGAGCAGCATCTGGGGCTAGGGGCCGCAATCGTCGCCAATATGGAACAGGTGTGCGATAAGCTGTCGGCCTCCGGTAGCGATTATCTGCGCGAGCGTGTCAGCGACATCCGTGATATCAGCGAACAGCTGCTGCACATCACCTGGCCTGAAAGACGTCCGCGCAATGCGCTGGTGCTGAATAAGCCGACGATTCTGGTCGCTGAGGATTTGACGCCCAGCCAGTTTTTAAGCCTCGATTTGCAGCATCTGTCTGGCATGATCCTGGAGAAAACAGGGCGTACCTCGCATACCCTGATTCTCGCTCGCGCATCCGCTATTCCGGTGCTTAGCGGCTTGCCGCTGGAGGCTATTAGCCGCTATGCAGGGCAGCCTGCGGTACTGGATGCCCGTTGTGGGGTACTGGCCATCAATCCGGACGATGCGGTTCGCGGCTATTACGCGATAGCGCAGAAGCTGGCCGATGAATGCCAGCGGCGGCAGGCGCTTGATGCCGCCCAGCCCGCGTTGACCAAAGATAATCAGCGTATTGACGTTGCGGCGAATATCGGCACCGCGCTCGAAGCGCCGGGTGCATTTGCCAATGGTGCGGAAGGGATCGGGCTGTTTCGTACTGAAATGCTGTTTATGGACCGCGACAGCGCTCCTGACGAGCAGGAACAGTTTGAAGCCTACCAGCAGGTTTTATTGGCCGCAGGCGACAAGCCGGTTATCTTTCGCACCATGGATATCGGTGGTGATAAGAATATCCGCTATCTCAATATTCCGCAGGAAGATAATCCGTTTCTCGGCTACCGTGCGGTGCGTATTTATCCGGAGTTTGCCGGACTGTTTCGTACCCAACTGCGTGCCATCCTACGCGCGGCGACCTTCGGTAACGCACAGCTGATGATCCCGATGGTGCACAGCCTTGACCAGATTTTGTGGGTAAAAAGCGAACTGCAAAAAGCGCTGGTGGCGCTGAAAGCAGACGGTTTACGTCATGCCCCGACAATCTCATTGGGGATTATGGTTGAAGTCCCTTCGGTGTGTTACATCATCGACCATTTCTGCGATGAGGTGGATTTCTTCAGTATTGGTTCAAATGACATGACCCAGTACTTGTACGCCGTCGATCGCAATAATCCACGCGTTTCGCCGCTGTACAACCCGATTACGCCGTCGTTCCTGCGTATGTTGCAGCAGATTGTTCACGTGGCGCACGAACGTGGTAAATGGGTGGGTATTTGCGGAGAACTGGGCGGCGAAGGACGCTATTTACCGTTGCTGCTGGGTTTAGGACTCGATGAGCTGAGTATGAGCAGTCCACGCATTCCGGCGGTAAAAAGTCAGCTTCGTCAACTGAACAGCCAGGCATGCCGCGAACTCGCTATGCAGGCCTGCGAGTGCCGTAGCGCTCAGGAGATTGAAGATCTGCTGAATCAGTTTGCACCGCAAAAAGATGTGCGTCCGCTGCTGGCGCTGGAGAATATCTTTGTTGGTGAATCTCTGAGCAACAAAGAGCAGGTGATCCAGTTTCTGTGCGGCAATCTTGGGGTAAACGGACGCACTGAACATCCGTTTGAGCTGGAAGAGGATGTCTGGCAGCGCGAAGAGATAGTTACCACCGCCGTCGGTTTTGGGGTGGCGATCCCTCACACGAAATCCCAGTGGATCCGCCATTCCAGCATCAGCATTGCCCGGCTTGCTCAGCCCGTTGACTGGCAGTCTGAGATGGGCGAGGTGGAACTGGTGATCATGCTGACGCTGGGTGCCGATGAAGGCATTAACCACGTGAGGGTCTTCTCGCAGCTGGCGCGTAAGCTGGTGAACAAGCAGTTCCGCCAGTCGTTGTTTGCCGCTGAAGATGCCGAGAGCATTCTGGCGCTGCTGGAGGCGGAACTGACATTTTAAGCTTCACTGAAAGAACGCTATCCAGCCTGCTACGTTGTGGTTGCAGGCTGGGTAAACGCTACCGGAAAGTGAAATCATCAATGCGGCGTGTTGTGCCCCGGCAGTTTCCCGGCTCTTAACAGTTTCATCTCTTGCTTGCAGAGCAGAACCACCGCCTGACGACCTTTAACTCGGCGGGAGGTGAGGGCTCTTTTCACGGTCTGACGATCCGCACCTGATTCCAGCATTTGAAAACACATCAGGGAGAGTGCACGTCTGTTTTTCATCGCATATTCACTTTATCGAGTAAGCCAGTAGGATTTGGCTAAAGGCCGCTATTTTACAACGAGGCAAACGGATATTACTAACAGCGTTGGTGTTGTCTCACTTAACGCGCCGACTGAAAGCGTGCGCCGTACTCTCCGGGCGTCAGGCCAAACTGACGTCGGAACAGGCGGCAGAAATAATCACTGTCCTGATATCCACACCGTTGTGCGACTTCGCTAATCGACAGATGGTATTTCTGTAAGATGATGCGTGCCTTCGCCATTCTGACCCACCGCAGATACTCGACGAACCCCATGGTACCGTGCTGGGCAAACACTTTTGACAGGTGATTGGGTGTGATATTAAAAAAAAGCGCCACGCTTTCCCGGGTCAGCGGTTGAGCATAGTTATCCTGTACCCAATTACACATACTGTGATAGAGAAATTCAGCGCGCGGACGCTCTGCGTCAGGGCGGGTATTGACCACACTACGACACAGATGCAGCAGGCTAAGCACCAGCGGCTGAATAATATCCTGGGCCTGAGGAGAGCGGCTTAAATGGGTTAATGCAGTGAGCATCGCCTCGCCTTCGCCACGTTGCGGATGCGGTAGCTCAATACGGCGAACTGGACGTAACAGCGATGCGGTTCGGTTATCGTAAAAAGAGAGTCCCAGCCATGCCGGGGAAAACACCAGGCTAAGCAGCATCACAGGTTTATCGCTGCCGGGCAGATTCGCCGCTTTCGCCGGGATAAACAGCATGTCGCCTTCCGCCAGACTATGCTGCTGTTTTTCCAGCCGGTTGCTGTATTCCCCACGTAGCACGATATCGAGGCGCGGGAGGTCAATACATAAACTACCGGTCGGTAGCGTGGTTGGCTGGGTTGCGAACCACACGCGCCCCAGGCGCTGCGGGTTTAACACCAGGCCGCTGAACAGATCGGCGAAAAACTGTTGGTCTGCGGGTAGGCCTGGCTCTTTCATCGTTCTTTCTCTGCGCTATAAGTGCATTAACTGTCTGAACTCTTTCACTTTACTCCGACTAACCGGGATTTCAAATTCCAGATCCTTTAAACGCAAAATATAAGTGTTGTTAAACCAGGGTTCGATCTCGCGGATTTTATTCAGATTTACGCAGAACGAGCGGTGGCAGCGGAAGAAATGCGAAGCCGGCAGTTTGCTGCAAAATTCGCTGATGTTCATCGGCATGACGTATGATTCTCGTCGCGTATAGACGAACGTCATCTTTTCATGCGCTTCAGCGTAGTAGATGTCGTTGATTGGGGTCACGATGATCCGCTCATCTTTGATCAGGTTGATCGTATCGTTTTCGCGGGCTACCGGACTTACAGGGGACGTTCCCGTTTGCTGTTGCTGCCAGGCGGCTTCCAGCTTTTGCAGCATGCTGACAATGCGTGATTCCTGGTACGGCTTCAGAATGTAGTCAAAAGCTTCCAGTTCGAAGGCTTCAACGGCGTGCTCTTTCCATGCGGTAATAAACACAATAAAGGGTTTATGTGCGAACTGGCTGATATTTTGTGCCAGCAAAACGCCGTCCAGCGAGGGAATATTAATATCCAGAAAAATGGCGTCAACGCGGTTGTGCTGGAGATATTTCAGCACGTCCAGACCATCGTCAAACGTGCCGACAATCTCCATCTGGCTGTGCTCTTTTATCAGCCAGCTCAGTTCCTGTTGGGCCAGGAATTCATCTTCAACAATGATGACTTTCACGACTTCACTCCTGGTTAAAGCAATAATGTAGTTGGCGCGGCTGCGGGCGAGTGCACATTAGGTACATAAAAGGCAATCTCTGTGCCTGGCTCCAGACGGCGGATATGTAATCCCTCACCGTAGAGCAGCTTAACGCGATGGTGCACATTCAACAGACCAATTTTATTGCCCGGCATTTCATTGGACTCGACCCGTTCAATCACTTTTGGGTCGATACCATGACCCGTATCTCGTACGGCAATCCGTACCCGGTTGCCGCACTCCGCAACGCTGATGGTGACCACACCTTTCCCTTTGCAGGGCTGGATCCCATGGACGATAGCGTTCTCGACCAACGGCTGAATCAGCAGGCTGGGAATAAAACAGCTTACCTCTTCATCGATATCATAAATAACGGTCAGCTTGTCGCCAAAGCGGGCCTGTTCGATGGTGATGTAATCCTTGATTTGATACAGCTCTTTCTTGATGTCGATCTGCTCATCGTCTTTTAATTCAATATTATAGCGAAGATAGCGCGATAAATTAAAAATGAGCTGACGTGCGGTGTCCGGGTTAAGCCGCACCGACGATGAAATCGCGTTCAGGGCATTAAACAGAAAATGGGGATTTATTTTGCTTTGCAGCGCGCGTAGCTCTGCCTTATTTGCCATTTCTCGTAGTTGCTCTGCGCGGGAGACTTCAAGCTGGGTGGAGATGATTTGCGACAGACCGATCGCCATTTCCTGTAACGAGGAAGTGATTTGATGAGCGTGACAGTAGTAGATCTTCAGCGTGCCGGTCACGACGCCTTTCTCCCAAAGCGGGATCACCAGCATGGAGTGAATTTCCGGGGTGCGATGCGCTTCATCATTGTTTTTTATGATAATTTTACCGTGATTTATGGCTTCCTGCGTGGTGGGGCTGACGAAGTCATCGTTATCGCGGTAGTTGATCTCTCCAACGCCAACATAGGCCAGAACGTGCTGAGTATTGGTGATGGCAACCGCGTCAGCGTGGATATCGTGGCGAATAATTTCGCACACCTGACGTAACGACTCGCTGTTGACCTGACGAAAGAGCGGTAGCGTTTTGTTGGCGATATCCAGCGCCAGCTTGGCCTGTTTTGCAGCGCTGGCTTCTTTCTCACCTTCAACGCTTTGTACCAGCATCACGATAAAACCAATACAGACGCTGCCGAGGATCATCGGGATACCGATTTTTGAGACAATATCCAGCCCCAGTTCGGTGGTGGGTGCCCAGGCGACGACGAGGATCATGGTCAGTGATTCGCACAGCATTCCGCCTAAAATACCCGCGCGCCAGTGCTGTGCTTTGGGGATCTTTCGGTTGATCCACCCGGCAATGCAGCCAGCCAGAATGCTGGTAATAAAGCAGGGTAGGGCAGTTACGCCGCCAATATCGATCAGGTAACGGTGGGTGCCTGCGATCAGCCCTGTAATAATGCCAACCCATGGACCGAACAGGATCCCTCCTGACATGACCGCGATAATACGCACATTGACCAGAGAACCTTCTACCGGTACGCCTGACCAGGTACTGAACAGGGCAAACATGGAGAAAATCGCGGTAACGGCGAGCAGCTCTTTTGGGGAGTGGGCTGACTTGTGCAACAGTTCGCGAAACAGGCGGATACGAATCAGGAAAAACAGACAGAACAGCATCAGTGCTGCCCGGTCAAATACCGCCAGCAGCATATTGAATATTTCGTGCACGGGTGACTCTTGCGCAAGGGTTAAACCACTATGATAGGTAACCTGAGGCAGGATGACCAGCACCCCCGCAGTTCAGAGCTAATGGGGAAAAACCATAACATTAAAAGGGGATTGTTGCATGATTGTTGTATTTACAATACCTGTCCTGTGAGTGCTGCGTTCAAGGTAATGTATTTAACAACAAAATGTTAAATGATGGTAATTTTAAGCGAGTTGTGAAAATGAATATTTCCTCATTTTACTCAGCTGTTCCTCTTTTTCGTCAGGAAAAAATATTTTGTTTTGCCTCTCGACAGAAGGAAATTATTCAGGCTATTTTCTAAACGTGCCACCATCGTGGCAGCGTCGCTCGGACGGTCCGGGCGCTAACGTTAATCTGAGGATATTATGGCAGACTCCCGCCCTGAACGTCGCTTTACGCGTATTGATCGCCTTCCCCCGTACGTTTTTAACATCACCGCTGAACTGAAGATGGCTGCGCGTCGGCGCGGCGAAGATATTATCGATTTCAGTATGGGGAACCCGGATGGGGCCACGCCTCCTCACATTGTTGAAAAACTGTGTACCGTGGCGCAGCGCCCGGATACTCACGGTTATTCCACCTCACGCGGCATTCCGCGTTTGCGTCGGGCGATTTCCCGCTGGTACCAGGAACGCTATGACGTTGAGATCGATCCTGAATCCGAAGCCATTGTGACCATCGGTTCCAAAGAGGGGCTGGCGCACCTGATGCTGGCTACGCTCGATCACGGTGATACGGTCCTCGTGCCCAACCCAAGTTATCCCATCCATATCTATGGCGCGGTGATTGCCGGCGCGCAGGTGCGTTCAGTGCCGCTGGTTGAGGGTGTCGACTTCTTTAATGAGCTGGAACGCGCAATACGCGAAAGTTACCCGAAGCCGAAGATGATGATCTTAGGTTTCCCATCCAACCCGACCGCGCAGTGCGTCGAGCTGGAATTCTTTGAGAAAGTGGTGGCCCTGGCTAAGCGCTATGACGTGCTGGTGGTTCACGACCTGGCCTACGCTGATATTGTTTATGACGGCTGGAAGGCACCATCGATTATGCAGGTACCCGGCGCTCGCGACGTCGCTGTTGAATTTTTCACCCTGTCGAAAAGCTACAACATGGCAGGATGGCGTATCGGGTTTATGGTGGGCAACAAAACGCTGGTGAACGCGCTGGCGCGAATCAAGAGCTATCACGATTACGGGACCTTTACGCCACTGCAGGTTGCGGCAATTGCCGCGCTGGAAGGCGATCAGCAATGTGTGCGGGATATCGCTGAGCAATATAAACGTCGTCGTGATGTGCTGGTCAAAGGACTGCATGAAGCAGGCTGGATGGTCGAGATGCCAAAGGCCTCAATGTACGTTTGGGCGAAAATTCCAGAGCAATACGCCGGGATGGGGTCACTTGAGTTTGCCAAGAAGCTGCTGAACGAAGCGAAGGTATGCGTTTCGCCAGGGATTGGGTTTGGTGATTATGGTGATACGCATGTGCGATTTGCGTTGATTGAAAACCGTGACCGTACCCGTCAGGCTATTCGCGGCATCAAGGCGATGTTTCGCGCAGATGGCTTGTTACCGACCAGTGCAAAATCGGCTTCTGAAAGTACCGACTGACAGAATGATTCCCCAAAATGCAAAACAGGAGCCTGATGGCTCCTGTTTTTTTGCTGCGTCTTTTAATTTAGATCATCAGGGCGAAAGTACCGGCCCAAACGATGACCATAAAAGAAATGCCCATAAAGAAATATTTCACTTTTCATCTCTCCGCGTACCTGGGGTACGTCTAAATGAACATATGCTTACCTGACAGAGAGCTGATGCACTCGCGAACGAAAGGGAGAATACCCCTCATTTGCTTGGCTGCATCACCTCAGAATTCTGAGCTTTAATGCTCCAGACGGCGCTAATGTACGCCTAAAAATGAGGAGAGACAAGAGGCATTTTTTTATTTAATTTTAATAACTTACAACTGTCGTGATTCGGCGACAGTTTAATTTCTGCCGGTAATAAATTGCTATTGAGCGACGGAATGGTTACTCGGAGAATTCTCATATCACCATGATGTTAATGCGGTTAATTTTTCGCGGAGTGAGATAATGAAAAGGTTAAAAATGACCAGATTAATGATGTTAGCACTCGTTTTTACGCCATTGACGTCGATGGCGGCCTCACCGTTGGCGTTTAATTTCAGCTGCGCAAGTATTGGTGGGGTGAATAGTGATGGTAAAGGCAATGTTTGGATTGATGGCTCGAAGGCGACGGTGAAGGCATTCAATGAAAATTACTGGGAAGCCAAAAGCGGGAACAATACGGTTTCTATTTCTCGTAAAGATGACGGAAATCCGGACGTTTCCTGGAGTGGGCCGAATCGAAAGCACGGGGTATGCCTGCCTGAAGATAATATTGACTTTTCTGGGGCCAAAAAATCGACCAGCACTGGACCCTCTTTTTCCTGCGCTGCGGTTGCAAAAGGCAGTATCGAAGAGATTATCTGTCAGAGTCCTTCGCTCTCAGAAATGGATTTAGCCTTAAACGGGGCCTACAAGCAGGCGCTGGTTAAATCGAGCAATAACCCGACGCTGAAAGCAGAGCAGCGCGGTTGGGTGAAAGGGCGTAACGAGTGTTGGAAGGAACAGGATAAATCAGCCTGCATCGCCCGCAACTACAGCGAGCGAATGGCTGAACTGCACAGCAAATGGGGCGTTAAGTAATTCAACCGTAGAAAAAAAGAAAGGCCTTACGGCCTTTCTTTTTAGATATACAACGAAGCTTCACCCATCGGGCGAGTTTTGAAGCGACGGTGGATCCAGAGATACTGCTCGGGTGCACGCATGATCTCTTTTTCGATAATTTTATTCATATACGCCGCAGCCTGGCTTTCATCTGCCGGGTAACCTTCCATTTCCGGGGTGATGAACAGGCGGTAACCGGTGTTATCTGCTTTTCTCACCATGGTTACGGTCAGCATTGCTGCGCCCGATAATCGTGACAGTACGTAGGTACCGTTGGTGGTCGCCACGTCTTTGACTGCGAAGAAGGGGGCGAATGAACTCCCTTTACGACCATAGTCCTGATCGGGGGCAAACCACACTGCCTCGCCTTTTTTCAGGGCGCCGACAATACCACGCAGATTATTTCTGCCGATCATCGCCTTGTTGGAGCGCATACGACCGCGGGTTTGGATCCACTCCATCAACTTATTATTGTGCGGGCGATAGGTTGCCATCATTGGCTGGCAAAGCCCCATTACGCGACCACCCAACTCGAGCGACATAAAGTGTACGCCAACGACCATCACGCCACGGTTTTGCATCTGAGCGCGCTTCAGGTTGTCCAGCCCTTCTACATCAAACCATTTACGCACCCGAAGGTCCGGCCAGAACCAGGCCATACCTGTTTCAAGCAGCCCCATGCCGAGCGAACGGAAATTCTCATCGACCAGTTTGTCTCTTTCTTCCTGCGACAGATTTGGGAAACAGAGTTCGAGATTTTTACGTGCAATAGATTCACGGCGTTTTAAAAATGGACGAGCCAGCGTTCCTGTACGGGTACCAAGAAAACACAATACGGGATAGGGAAGCTGTACCAGTAACCAGAGCACACCAACACCAAACCATGTGAGCCAGTAGCGCGGATGCAAAAACGCGCGTGAAAATTTACTTTGGGGGAACATAAGCACCTGTTGTTGATACGAAATAGATGTATCGCGAAGATTCTTTGCCTGTCGCTTTACACTCTGCACTGATCTTTAGGCCGCCATGAACGACATTGGTTCCTGTAAAGAGTGTAAAACTGAGTCAGGACAAAACCACGAGGGGGCATGAATGATCGGACGCACAATGTACACCCGAAAATTAATGTCAGCCAGAAATAATTACTCAAGATTCGTAAATGTTTTTAGGGCGATTAAGGGCAAAATTTCGCCTATATATAATTCGTTGTTTTTATGATGATTAAATAAACGACGGAGAAACAGTGTAATAGTAAGCGGTCGAATGATCTTTGTGAATAAAATGTTGCTCAAATTGCATGCGGATAGGAATTATCTTAGAATATAAAGTTAAGGGAGTGTAAGGACTTACGTTAAGTTTACGGCAGACAGGAGGTATCGCTATGCTCTATTTCTGGATCTTTCTCATACTGAGCATTCTGTGCGTCAGTTGCTATATCTGGCAGGTTATAGGCGCTGCGGCGTCAATTAGCGCTTTTCTCGGCATGGCCATCCTTACGGCATTAATTTACGTTTTTACTATGCGGCTGACCAATGGTGACGAAATGGTAACTGGATTATTCCTGTTTCTTGCCCCGGCATGTGGTTTGATCATTCGCTTTATGGTCGCAGACGGTAAGCAATAATTTGGAATGTTACGTTTAGCAATAAATTATCACCTTAAGTTATTTATTATTTGTCTGAGTTTATTGAAGTGCCAGCATCGCTGGCACTTTTTTGTGAGACCGAAATGAATTACCGGGCATCCGCCAACTGGAGTGATGCTTCTTCTTGTTGAGCATTTTTTCGCTGTTGTTCAAGTTCCAGCGCACCGCGATGAGAGAGGTAGCAGAACAGGATGCAGCAAACAATACCCCCCATCAGCAGATAGAAGCCGCCGTGCCACCCCATTTTGTCGACCATTACGCCAAACAGACTGGTGCCCAGCGATGCGCCAAAAATGTAGCTCATAAATCCGCGCAGTCCTACTGCAGAACCTACTGCGAAGCTGGGAACGATTTCCATCGTCTGAACAGAAGCGAGGAACTGTGGAACATAGATCAGGCAACCCACAATGGCGGCAAAAATAGTGACCATCAGCAGGGATTCACTTTTCCAGTAGCCGATCAAACAGACGAAAATCAGCGCCATACAAATCATGGCCAGCGGCATGCGACGGCCTTTAAACAGTTTATCGGTAAGCCAGCCCGCCAGTAATGTGGAAGGGATTGCCGCCCATTCAAAAAACAGAAAAGCGATGCTCATTTGCTCTTTCGAGAAATGTTTTTCGGTTAACAGATAAATAGGCAACCAACTAATCATGCCAAAACGCACCATATAGACGAAGACATCTACCAGTGAAACATACCAGGCATTCTTATTACGCAGCACATAGGTGCAGAAAATCTGGAAGGCACTCATATTTTCTGGTGCCTGGACAGCGTGTCGGGAATTTAATACTACTTTTTCTTCCGGCATCATTTGTTCCAGAGCCGGTAAGCCTTCCTGGCGCGGTGAACCTTTCCCCAGCATCAGCACAATAAAAGCAAACAGTACGGCAACACCGGCCGGGACAATATAGCTGGCGCTTTGCCAGTGCTCGCTCCCTAAAATGGCAAAGGCGGCACCAACAATCGGAGCGACAATACCACCGCCAACGTTGTGAGAAATATTCCAGAATGCGCCGACGCGTCCACGTTCTTTACGCGGAAACCAGTTGGCAATGGTAATAAATGAAGGACCAACGCCCATTCCCTGGAACAAGCCATTGAAAACGACCAGAGCGGCAAAAATCCAGAATCCGGTACTGAATCCTAAACCGACGTTTACGATGGCGCACAGAACCAGGCCGCATGCCATAAAGACCTTAGGGCTGGCCTTGTCTGCCAGACTACTCATAATGCCTTTACTGATCCCATAGGCAATAAGCATACAACTGCTGAGTAGACCAATTTGCGTGGCACTGAGATCCAGATGTTCTTTCAGGTACGGTGTTGAGAGCGTGAAGTTATTGCGCACAATATAGTATGCGAGATAGCCAAGAAATACACTGAGTAATGCCTGAATGCGGTATCGGCCATAAGTTTCCTGGACTTTCTCCGCCGGGACTTTATTTGCTGAAGGCCCTGCCTTAAATATGGATAACATATCATCACCTAAATTTATATTGATGTGAATATCAGGATTTTTCGTAGTGAAGAGTGAAATAGACGGCAGAGAAACTCAAGTTGATGAAATGAGTCACTATTGACACAATTTGTGGATTGCGTGGCTGATTTTGACTCTTTTTAAATAATGGCTTTTCAATTCTATTCTTTTACGGACGCTTTTATCATTAGCGTGTGCGGATATTAACAAATTCAGACTGCGTTTTCGGGTATTCTTCACCGATGTCGTCACTTTCCGTTTGGTTATTCTACGAATAACCTTATTCTTCCCCCAGTCGGTGATAAACGGGTAAGTTTTGTCTCAATATTATTTTTTGCACATGTTGGTATTTATGAACAGGATCACAAACAGACTTTTGGGCCGGGGGCGTTGTTGGGCGATCTCGCTCTGTTTTATGTCATTGTCGGTGAGTTGCCTGGCTCAGGGTAAAGAGCTGGTAATGGCGACAACCTTTTCACCGGGGGCAACGGCCTGGATTATTCAGCGTTGGCAGACTGAACCGGGGTCGGTGATGATTCGCACGTTAAACCGGACCAGCAGTTCGTTGGAGCAACTGCTGGATACCGCGAATGCGGAAAATGTTGATCTGATTTTGACCTCATCCCCTATGCTGTTGCAGCATCTGCAGGAACATCAGAAGCTGGCGCCCTTCGACAATGCGTTGCCGGAAAGCCAGCGGCTGGTGCCAGACTCTATCCGTTCGACCTCCGTGGCAGTGGCGATATCTGGTTTTGGTCTGTTGATTAATCGTTCTGCGCTGGCGGCACGACATCTGTCGCCTCCTGCCGACTGGGGGGACTTAACGCTGCCCAAATATCAGAACGCGCTGTTGATGAGTAGCCCATCGCGTTCGGATACCAACCATCTGATGGTTGAGTCATTGCTACAGCAAAAAGGGTGGGAAGCGGGGTGGGCGACGCTGCTGGCGAGTGCTGGAAATCTGGTGACGATTTCATCACGCAGTTTTGGCGTAGCCGACAAAATTAAGAGTGGCCTGGGCGTGGCGGGGCCGGTCATTGATAACTATGCCAACCTGTTGCTTAACGATCCTCACCTGGCTTTTACCTATTTTCCACGCTCGGCGGTATCGCCAACCTATGTGGCTGTTCTCAAGAACAGCCAGCACACAAATGAAGCGCGTCGTTTTATCCGCTATTTGTTAAGCCCTGAGGGACAGCGGATCCTTGCTGATGCGAATACGGGAAAATATCCGGTAACGCAGCTCGCATCTGATAATCCCCGCGCTGCTCAGCAGGCTATTTTAATGAACCAGCCTCCGCTTAATTATCGACTGATCCTTAAGCGGCAACAGTTAGTGCAGCGGATGTTTGATACCGCCATCAGTTTTCGTCTTGCGCAACTGAAGGATGCATGGCGGGCGCTATACAGTGCGGAAGCGCGCCTGAAACGCCCGCTACCCGAAATCAGAGCCTTACTGACCAGCGTTCCGATAGATGCCAAAAGTAGTGAAGATGAAGCCTGGCTTGCGCAGTTTGATAATAAAAGCGTTGCCGAACAGCAGATGATGGAGTGGCAGCTCTGGTTTCTTAAAAATCAGCGTCAGGCGATATCAAAACTGGAAGAATTAAAATGAAAGGTGGATCGATACTGCAACGCCTTCGCCAACTCAGCATCAGCAGCAGCCTGCGGGGAGCCTTTCTAACGGGCGCATTACTGACGTTGAGCGTAAGCTGCGTCAGTTTGTACTCCTGGCATGAGCAGAGCTCGCAGATACGCTATTCGCTTGATGATTACTTCCCGCGCGTGCATTCCGCTTTCTTGATTGAAGGAAATCTTAACCTGGTTGTGGACCAGCTAAATGAATTCCTGCTGGCTCCCAATACGACGGTAAGGCTGCAACTGCGCAATCAGATAATCTCGCATCTGGATAAAATCGAAGTGCTGAGCAGGGGGTTGCAATCAGCAGAGCAGCAGCAACTGGCGGTGATTTTGCAGGACAGCCGGGCGCTGATGGCGGAACTGGACCGGGTGCTCTACAACATGTTCCTTGTACGCGAAAAAGTGAGCGAACTTTCCGCGCGCATTGATTGGCTACATGATGATTTTACTACTGAGCTGAATTCACTGGTGCAGGATTTTACCTGGCAGCAGGGGACGTTGCTGGATCAAATCGAGGCCAAAAATGGAGATGCGGCGCTGTATCTCAAACGTGCCCGAGAGGTGCAAAACGAGCAGCAGCAGGTCTACACCCTGGCAAGAATTGAAAACCAGATCGTTGATGATTTACGCGACAGGCTCAATGAACTGAAATCGGGTAGCGACGATGGCATGTTGGTGGAGAATCACATCCGCTACCTGGAAAATCTGAAGAAAACGGCGGATGAAAATATCCGTACCCTCGATGACTGGCCCAGCACTATCACACTGCGACAAACTATCGATGAGCTGCTGGAAATCGGGATGATGAAAAATAAAATGCCCGATACGATGCGCGATTATGTCGCAGCGCAAAAAGCGCTGGTTGATGCCAGCCATGCCAGAGAGGCCACGCTTGGGCGCTTTCGAACACTGCTGGAAGCGCAACTGGGGAGTAGCCATCAGCAAATGCAGACGTTTAACCAGCGGCTGGAACAAATTGTTCGCGTCAGCGGTGGGCTTATCCTGCTGGCGACGTTGCTGGCGCTACTTCTCGCCTGGGGGCTTAACCACTACTTCATTCGCTCGCGTCTGGTGAAGCGTTTTACTGCGCTCAACCAGGCCGTAGTGCAAATTGGTCTTGGCAGAACGGATGCCTCTATCCCGGTGTATGGACGCGATGAACTGGGGCGTATCGCAGGCTTGCTACGCCATACTCTGGGGCAATTGAGCGCGCAAAAAAATCAGCTGGAACAGGAAGTGACCGAGCGCAAGGAGATTGAATCCGATCTTCGCGCAACGCAGGATGAGCTGATCCAGACGGCAAAACTGGCTGTGGTCGGCCAGACTATGACCACGCTGGCGCACGAGATTAATCAACCGCTGAATGCGCTGTCGATGTACCTGTTTACGGCGGGGAGGGCAATCGAACAGGGACAACCCGCTCAGGCCAGAAGCACATTAACCAAAGCGGAGGGGCTGATTACTCGCATCGATGCCATTATCCGTTCACTGCGTCAGTTTGCGCGCCGGGCCGAGCCTGGCACGCCTCTGCATCCGGTCGATCTACGTCAAACGTTCAACGCTGCCTGGGAACTGTTGGCCATGCGACACAAGCCACAGCAGGGTTCGCTGACGCTGCCAGACCGGGGCGTGTGGGTGGCTGGTGATGAAGTGCGTATTCAGCAGGTGCTGGTAAACGTCCTGGCAAATGCGCTGGATGCCTGTCCGGTTGCGGCGAAAATAGAGGTTCACTGGCAGACCGAAGGCAGCCGGTTGTGCGTATTTATCAGCGATCACGGTCCCGGCTGGCCTGGGGCATTATTACCATCACTGTTAAAACCGTTTACCACCAGTAAGGATGTTGGCCTCGGTATTGGCTTATCGATTTGTGTATCGTTAATGATGCAAATGAACGGCGAACTGCGCCTGGCGTCGACCCCGGGGCGCAATGCCTGCGTCGTTCTGCAATTTAATCTGACGGATGTAAACGATGTTGAGTGATGAATATTCTGTTCTGCTTATTGATGATGATGCCGATGTTCTTGACGCTTACACCTTGTTGCTTGAACAGGAGGGATATCATGTATTCGCATGCAGTAACCCTTTTGATGCCCGAAATTGGTTGCAGGCCGACTGGCCAGGGATTGTCCTGAGCGACGTGTGTATGCCTGGCTGTAATGGAATTGACCTGATGACGTTGTTTCATCAGGATGACAATCAGCTTCCGATCCTGTTGATCACCGGACATGGCGATGTCCCTATGGCGGTGGACGCGGTGAAGAAAGGTGCGTGGGATTTTCTGCAAAAACCGGTTGATCCTGGCAAACTGCTGGTGTTGGTAGAGGACGCGTTGCGGCAGAGAAAATCTGTGATTGCACGTCGTCACTATTGCCAGCAAAAGCTCCAGGTTGAACTGGTCGGCTACAGTGACTGGGTTAATCAGTACCGCCAGCGCTTACGGCAACTGGCTGAAACGGATATTGCCGTCTGGTTTTATGGCGAGCCGGGAACCGGACGTATGACCGGTGCCCGTTATTTGCATCAGCTTGGGCGCAGCGCTGAAGGACCGTTTATTCGTGGGGAGTTGACGTTAGAGAATGCGGGGCAACTCAATGACCTTATTGCCCAGGCGCAAGGGGGAACGCTGGTCCTGAGCCATATTGAGTGCCTGACGCGCGAACAGCAGCACCAGCTGGTGCATTTGCAAAGTCAGGAGCGGCGTCCGTTTCGCTTAATTGGCATTGGCGCCACTTCGTTGGTGGAACTGGCGGCAACCAACCAGATTGTGGCTGAACTATATTACTGTTTCGCGATGACGCAAATTGGTTGCCAGCCGTTGTCTCAGCGCCCGGATGATATTGAGCCGCTGTTTCGCCATTATCTGCACAAAGCCTGTCTACGTCTGAACCATCCGGTGCCTGAAGTTGAAGTGGATTTACTGAAAGGCATGCGGCGTCGCGTGTGGTTAAGCAATGTCCGGGAACTGGCCAATGCCGCCGAGCTTTTTGCCGTTGGGTTATTGCCACTGGCTGAAACCGCGAATCCACAGCTACATTTGCCCGAACCGACACCGCTCGATCGTCGGGTCGACGAGTACGAGCGACAGATCATTACCGAAGCGCTTAATATTCATCAGGGACGTATTAATGAAGTGGCGGAGTATTTACAAATTCCGCGTAAGAAACTGTATTTGCGCATGAGAAAATACGGACTGAGCAAGGAACACTATAAGTTTTAGCAGATGGCATGTGGGGAAGAAGAGCGGGTGACGGTATTTCGGTGGTGGCACTAGCGTTCACCGAAATACGCGACGAAACTCTGGGTGATTATCGGGGTGTTTTTCTTACCACATCAAATCGTCAGGAATGACAAAATCAGCATACGGATCGTCTTCGTCCTTCGCTTCCTGGCTCAGTTCGCAATTTAGAACAATATAGCTTGCATCGCGCTGGGCAATCTTGTCGGCGACAACAGCCGGGATAATGGCGTATTCGCTCTCGCTGCTGCTTTCAGCCGTCAGGCGGGCAATGGCCAGACGGCCCTTGATCAACTGAGACTGGGTTACCTTATCAACATAAACTTTTTTGATCAGGTTATTGTCAGTAAAGTTGTAACCAATATCGCCACGGGAAATGGTGATTTTGTTCATTTCAATCAGTTGCTTGATCTGCGCTTTGTATTCTTTAGACAATGCGGCCTGCTTCTGCTGTTCGCTGAGCTGCTTATCACGCTCGACCTGTGCTTTTTTATTTTCTTCAACCGCTTCTCTGGCTTCACGAGCCTGAACGCGCGATTTTTTCGCCGTTCTCTGCACTTTCGCCATTTTTTTGCTGCTGACCAGACCTGCTTTAAGCATCTGTTCTTGTAGGGTAAGTTTTGTCATTGTCGCTTCTAATCCAAAAAATCGTTGCAAGGATTATAACCTTAACGTTCGGCGGGACGCCAGAATGACGGCCGCGCCATGGCTGTTATCTCGGGCTGCTGTCACTGTCCTGTATCTCTCTCCCTTTCTGAATCAGTTGATGATTACCTGATTCTTTAATAAAAAATAATATGCCAAATAAGTTAATGAAATGGAGTATAGATTCGCATGTGTTAATTATTTAGAGTTTTATTCTAATTGAAGTAATTAAATAGAGTTATACTGGCAAAAATTTAATCTAAAAAACAAACAGTTGCCCATTGTTCAAATTTAAAGAGCCGCTTCTTTACGCCGATAACCATGGTGAAAATATGGATAATGGAGGGAAGTGGCATGTGGTGGGTTTATCGAATGCCGATGAAAATGAAGTTAATAATTGCGCTACAACCATTATTACTGGCGTTATGTTGGTTTGCTGGTTCAGGAATATTAACGCGCATTGAGACAGAACGGCAGATGGAGAATATTGCCCAACTGACAGCGCTCGCACACAGTGCCGGAAATGTAGTGCATGAATTGCAAAAAGAACGCGGTATGAGTGTCGGGTTTCTGGGGGCTGCAGGGAAGACGTTCAAAGATGAGTTAAATGCACAGCGGGCTTTGACCGATCGCGAGATCGAGGTATTTGTGCGGTCACTGTCCGATACTGCATTACCGGAAGGGGATGTCGCCACCTCTGTCGCCACGTTTAAGAAAAACATTCTTTCTCTCTCCACTATACGGGAGAACGTCACGCAATTAGGGCTTCCGGCTTCAGATGTTGTTAAGTTTTATACCAACGTCATTGCTGATGTGCTGATTTTTGTGGGTAGATTGGGGCAGTTGACGGATTCTGGCGAGATGGCAAACGCATTCGCCGCCTACTACAACCTGCTGAATTTAAAAGAACAGGCGGGTATTGAACGAGCTCTGCTGTCAAATATCTTTTCCTCCGGCCATTTCGCCGACGGACAGTTACATCAGCTCAGTGATGTCGTCAGTAAACAGAACGTTTGGTTGGCAGAATCGTTACGCTTGAGTTCACCGGAACAGGCAGCCATGTTGAAAAGCCGCTTACAGTCAGCAGAAGCGTCAAAAGCCCTCGCATTTCGTGAAACCGCGTTTAGCCATGCCGCCAACGGTGGATTTGGTGTCGATCCTACTACCTGGTTTAAAGTACAAACCCAGCGTATTGAAGTGATGCGGCAGATAGAAAATGTGACGGCGAATCGTCTGTTGGCGAATGCAGAAAAACTCGCGCAGGATGCACGAAAAAACTGGCAAATATATATGACTGTTAGCCTGTTAGCGCTCCTGGCATCATTGACGTTCGCTGGGGCCATCGCAATTAATATGCACCGTCAGTTTAGTGACACGCTACGCAAGATTGCGGGTATGAATGGCGATCTGACTCAACGTCTGGCGACCCCGGGCAAAGATGAGCTTTCCTCACTTAATCGTGCCTATAACACAATGCTGGAAAGTATTCAGCATATCGTACAGGAGATTAAGCAAGGCTCCGTGGTTTTGTCCGATGCCAGTAGCAGTATTACGGCGGGAAATCAGGATCTGGCTCAACGTACAGATGAACAGGCTGCATCAATAGTAGAAGCTGTGGCCAGCATGGAGCAGCTATCAACTGCGATTACGCAAACGGCGGATAATGCCCGCGAAGCGGAGCATCTGACAATCAGACTGGAAAAAGAGGTCCGACAGGCCAGTAACGTTGCCAGTGCGGCGAACCAGAGCATGGGGGATATTCGCGCTTCCAGTGAGAAAATCTCGAATATTGTGACCTCGATTGATGATATTTCGTTTCAGACTAACTTACTGGCGCTGAATGCGGCAGTGGAAGCTGCTCGGGCAGGAGAGATGGGCAGGGGGTTTGCTGTTGTAGCCAGTGAAGTGAGAAATCTTTCGCAGCGTTGCGCCAAAGAGGCTAACCAAATCCGTGAGTTGGTCGCGCAGAATATGGTCAAAATTAGTGAGGGTGTTGAGCGGGTTACTGCATCTGCTACCGCGCTGGAAGCCGCAGCGGATAATACCACCAGTATGAAGCAATATATTGCGGATATCGCTCGTGTGGCGACGGAGCAGTCACAAGGGGTAACCCAGATAAACCTGGCATTGCGACCGATGGAGCAGGTTACACAGCAAAATGCGGCGTTGGTATCTCAGGCGGCGAGCGACAGCCAGAGGCTGGACAATCTGTCGGCAACCATGAAGGATCTGGTTAACCGTTTTGTTGTCTGACGTGGCGCCGTTTAACCGACCCGGAAAACATACCGGGTCGGTTAGTTATCGTATCCTCATGGTGAGGATAGGAAGGAGCATTGGTCAGGTACTTTCAGTGGGTTAGAAAAAGATTTCTGACACAGGGATGTCGTCGCTGGTAAAGTGAGCAACCAATACCGAGATCTGGCCAGAAGGGAATTCAGTGTGACTGAGCGTATTGATTATCAGGCTGAAAAATACAGTTTTACTGAGGCGACAGAGTGTTCCCGTCTTACCGGCCAGTGGGCTGATGTTATTGCTGAATGCCGGGAAATGAAGGCGGGGCCCCAAGAACGTCTTCGTATTGCTTTATTGAATGTGGACTATGTGACCAGCTTTGAGCTGCCTTTCCGCCTGTTATTACTCCGTACTCCACAACTGATTGCCAGCGTGCGTGAAGAGCTGCAGCTTAGTCAGAAAAACGTCATCTTTAACGGCAAACGCTTTGGATGTGTTTACAGCCTGAAAGCGAGTCTCGGCGGGATCCCGGATGAATTTCAGTACCGCCTGTCACATCGTATCCGGCGCATTAGTCCTGCAGGTTCAAGCGAAGCGCCATATCAGCAGATTGCTAAAACAGTAAAAGCGCCGCGTGAACGTCTGAAGCTGGCACTGGAATCGGGCCTTGATGTCACTGCGCTGGACGGGCTTTTCTGGTTTGGCAGCCAGCGTATTGCCGCTGATGTGTTGAGGCTGAGAAAAGCAGGGATGCGGATAGCGACAAAGCAGACAATGGTGTCCGACAATCTTACTGCAACAGTGAGGAATGTGCCGTTTTACCGCCTGGCCAAGGGATGAACTGACTGGTAAATGATAGGATTTTGACTGGATGCCTAAGAATTCATGGTGTCCCTGCAGGAATCGAATGAAGGTTTAATTGATTGATATTTTGGTGTTTATAAACTTAATTTTTGTTGAATACCATCACAGATACCATCAGGTGATTGTGACAACTCCAATTCTGGGTATCTCGAGAATAGAACCTGGGAAAGTGACCTGCATTGAATTTACTCCCTACCTTTTTATGAGCGGGTCATCCCATCGGTTCGGTTTGTGAACTGTTACTATAGCCATGTCGAACAACGGAAGATGGCAGAGGGAATATGGTGAGTCATCATTGGCTGGACCAAATGACAGAATGCTTGAAAGAAGCCCGAAAGAAACATGAAGACCTCAACAAAAAAGATGCTATTGAGTTTAACGTCTTTCGGTATATCACTGCTGACGAAAATGGTCTTTCACGCATCATTGCGGATTTGCTAAACGTGAACGATGTCCATGGTCAGCAAGCCCTCTTTCTAAGTAGCTTTCTGGAATTGATTGGAAGAGGGTCATGGGATGCAACATCTTGCAGATTTGTACAGTGTGAGCAGCAAACCGATGCCCTGGGCACTAAACGTCGAATTGATATCGTCGTACAGGGGGAGCGATGGACTTTAGGGATAGAGAACAAACCCAGTGCAGCCGATCAACCTAACCAGGTTTTGGACTATCTCCACGAGTTAAGGAAGCGCCGCAGCATACTAAACGAGACTTTGCTCATTTACCTAACTCCTGAAGGGAGCAGGCCAAGCCTGATTAGTATTGATGAGTACCAATGTGATGCCGCTCTTCAGTCTGGTGAACTTGTCCTCCTGTCTTATCAAAGCATTGTTGCGTGGCTGGATGGGTTATGCAAAAACGATGCGGTACCTTATCGTGTGCGAGTCTTTTTATTCGATTTACAGCGTTTTATTTCGGCGAATGTGCTGAATTGTAGGGAGGGGAAGGTTGTGGATGTGTTGTTAGACAAAATCTTTAACGACGATTCAACGCTGGATACAACGTTAAGCTTATTGAGCCTGCAAAATAGCATTTATCAAACCCTGACTAAAAAAGCGACTGTAGATTCAATCTGTCAACGCAACACCCCTTTCAATTATCTCTTTAGGTGTTTTGAACTTCAGTGTCTTTCTCGGTCTGTTGTTTAGCTGAGCTGCAACCTGATCCAGCTCATATTGAGTATATTGGGCAAGGCATGTCTTTTTGGGAAAGTACTGTCGGATTAGCCCATTAGTGTTTTCGTTTGTTCCCCGCTGCCAGGGGCTCTGAGGATCGCAGAAGTAAACTTTAACTCCTGTGCTGCCAGTAAATTCCAGATGTCTGGCCAGCTCCATTCCTCTGTCCCATGTCAGTGATCGCCGGAGTTCAGGTGGTAAGCTCAGGAATTTATCTGTAAGAGCCTGAT
Organism: Citrobacter sp. Cpo089; assembly: GCF_030332695.1. Taxonomy (NCBI): domain Bacteria; kingdom Pseudomonadati; phylum Pseudomonadota; class Gammaproteobacteria; order Enterobacterales; family Enterobacteriaceae; genus Citrobacter; species Citrobacter sp. Cpo089. The sequence goes on from NZ_JAOWHJ010000039.1 coordinate 36,026, forward strand.
TCACTGATAAAGCGTCTTTGCCCCTGAGTCTCAGGATGATCGTATAACGTGATTTTCGGTCTACAAGTGTGGCTATATGGGAGTTTTTTGTACCCGAGACTAAATCGCCTTCCCAGTGTCCCAGAGAGCGTCTGTTATCGATATGCCGGGAACGTTCGTGGATTGGCGTTCCGTTCACTATGTTGATAGTGCCTCTTTCACCTTTGCGAGTATGGCGCCTGCCATGACGGAGGCTGTGCGATCGGCGCAGGTGCTGTACGTTCAGGTGGTGTAGCGCTTCACGACTACGAAAGTAAAGCGTCTTATAAATTGTCTCAGGTGATATTCGTAGTGTTTTTTGACGCGGCTTCGTTCGCCTTAACCATCCTGATATTTGCTCTGGGGACCACTTCATCTCAAGCTTTTCCAGAACAAGCTCTCGCAACGGCATATTCTGATCCAGTAAGCACGGTTTTGGTCTTTTAGCCATCCTGTTGGCCCGGTTATTCGCATCAACGGCTTTGTAATAGCGCCTACCACGATTACGCTGAACTTCACGTGAGATTGTTGAAGGGCTACGATTCAGCATTGTAGCGATGGCTCGAATGCTCATTTTAGCTGACAGACCGGCTCGTATTTCCTCGCGCTCAGACAGCGTCAGGTGAGCAACAGCTCGCTTGCGCTCATTGGGTTTTATGCCGCCAGTATCTCTTAACATCGTGAAGATGGTCCCTGGTTTCGAACCCAGGATATTAGCTATCTCACTGAAGCCTTTTCCGTTCTTCCACAGTTCAAAAACAGATGTTTTTTCCTTTGCTGTAAATGTTCGTCTCATTCAACAATCCTCCGCAACTACATGTTTTCACATGACTGTTGCGTTGACCAATTGAATCTACA
>NZ_JAOWHJ010000040.1:0-17665 GCF_030332695.1 Citrobacter sp. Cpo089
CTGATAGAAACAGAAGCCACTGGAGCACCTCAAAAACACCATCATACACTAAATCAGTAAGTTGGCAGCATCACCCCTTTTCTGACCTAACTAAAGACTTATCATCCAAGCTAATTGAAATACACGCAGAAAAATCAACGAGAATAGAGACAGTACGGAAAGGAATTAGTCGCTGGGTTGAATTCATTGAGCGAAAAGATGGCATAGATAAAGAGCTTCCATTATTTATAATAATTGATGAGCTTGATAGATGCAGGCCTGATTTTTCTATTAGTCTTTTAGAAATTTCCAAACATATATTTAACATCCCCGGCGTTGTGTTTATTATTGCCACTGACACCCAACAACTACAACATTCCATAAAAGTTATATATGGCACGGATTTTTCCGCAAGTCATTATTTAAGTAGGTTTTTTGATCGTCGCTTCCTCTTGCCAACACCAGATTACCACGATTTATTACTAACCAAAACGGGTGAAAGCATTATTTCGGATTTTAGCAACCTCAGAAAAAATCTGATTCCATGCCCACCAGATATTTCATCATTTACAAAAAATTGCTCATCGATTCTATTATCAATGAAAATAAGCATCAGAGATGCTATAAAAATATATGAGAGATTAATAGACATACTAATCACAGCAAATAAAAAATTCGATCCGAATTTAATTTTGATTTTGTCTGCCTTTAACTTCAAGCATCATGAATTATATTCAAGAATAAAATCCAAAGAGAAATTACCCGCCAGCACTTTGCATACAAGTATAGACTTAACATTTGATCTATCATATGAAACCACGCTAGTGAGATTATTTCAGAGAGGTGGGAATAATTATCAAAATAGTTATCAAACAAAAGATATATCAACGAATGTGCTTTCTTATATCGAGACGGCTTGGAATGTCTTAGCAGTGAACAGAATCGCTCCAGTGGGCACGCGTCCAAGTAATACACCAGAGCAATGGATGAATGGTGAATTATCTCCTGATGAGTCTTTAACCAATTACATCAAGATGGGCTATGCCCATAGTAGATACAACGAAAGTGAATTAAAAATTCATCAATACTTTGATTTGATAGAATTAAGTACAACTTTTGACTAATGTATGTAATTACTAATACAAACATTGACTACTGTTCAAACATACAGTTAAATTTAGCCCTCAGACATGAGGGCTTTTTATGGCAGTACGAAAACTCGACACAGGAAAATGGATATGCGAATGCTACCCCGCCGGACGCAACGGACGGCGTGTGCGTAAGCAGTTCGCTACCAAAGGCGAAGCATTGGCTTTTGAACGTCACACGATGGAAGAGACTGAGGCTAAGCCCTGGCTTGGTGAATCGGTAGATCGCCGAACTCTAAAAGATGTCGTTGAACTCTGGTTCAAGCTGCACGGCAAATCTCTGACCGCTGGCGATCATGTTTACGACAAGCTGATCCTGATGGTCGGTGCTCTCGAAAATCCCCTCGCTACCGATTTAACATCCAAAATGTTCGCGCATTATCGCGATAAACGCCTGACAGGTGAAATCTACTTTAGCGAAAAGTGGAAGAAAGGAGCCAGCCCGGTAACTATCAATCTTGAGCAAAGCTATATGAGCGGAGTCTTTAGCGAGCTGGCACGGCTTGGAGAATGGGCTGCGCCAAACCCACTGGAGAACATGCGCAAGTTCACCATTACCGAAAAAGAAATGGCTTGGTTGACACATGAACAAATCACAGAACTTCTGTACGACTGCCAACGTCAAAGCCCCCTGCTCGCTCTTGTCGTCAAAATCTGCTTGAGCACCGGAGCACGTTGGCGCGAAGCTGTGAACCTGACCCGTTCTCAGGTCACGAAATACCGGATCACATTTGTCAGGACCAAAGGCAAAAAAAACCGCAGCATTCCGATTAGCAAAGAGCTGTACGAGGAAATCATTGCCCTGGACGGCTTCAAGCTCTTTACTGACTGCTATTTCCAGTTTTTATCTGTGATGGATAAGACTTCTATCGTGCTGCCACGCGGGCAGCTTACCCACGTCCTGCGCCACACGTTCGCTGCTCACTTTATGATGTCAGGTGGAAACATCCTTGCCTTGCAGAAAATCCTGGGGCACCACGACATTAAAATGACCATGCGCTATGCTCATCTGGCACCTGATCATCTTGAGACAGCGTTACGTTTTAACCCGTTAGCAACTATAGTAACTACATAAATTGAAAGCACTGCTCATCCATACTCACCACGTTTTAGCACGTTTGAATCTCGATTTATTCAGCTGTGTATGCCACTATAAGTTAACTTGGTATTCAAAGATTCTTAGCAGTCGATTTCTTTAATAAAATTAGCTACCTAGACACCAAGTTGAGAGGGATAAATAATGATAAATATCAACCAATTATGTGATTACATCATCACAAAAATCTCAGCTTCAGGCGAAACTATGTCTAATTTGAAGCTGCAAAAATTGGCGTATTACGCGGATGCTTGGTATCTGGCTTTTTTCGATGAAAAGTTAGTGGATGAGGGGTTTCAAGCTTGGATTCACGGCCCAGTAAGCCGTGCGATTTATAACCGATTCTCTTCTACAAAATCACTGTATTCGGACATCACGATTGCAGATTGCACTCCTGGGTTTGATCTTTCATCCATTCCAGCCGCAGCCGCAGCTCACATTGATGGCGTTCTTGAAGTCTACGGTGCTTTTTCTGGCGCACAACTTGAAGATATGACTCATAAAGAAGAGCCATGGATTAAGGCTCGTGAGGGTTATAGACCATCAGCTCGTTGCGAAGTAGTCATCGATCGCAACATAACAAGAGACTTTTACCGTAGCCGATTGAATTAATAACGATGGTGAAAGCCTTCCGCCCTTCATTAGGGGCAAATCAGCCGACAGCGGCGCAGACTCCCAAAACGCCCTCAGCCCCCGAAAAAAAGTGGGCGTTTTCTTTTCGTTATTGGCGTCAAATTGAGAATTTTGGGTTAGACCGCACCGATTCAGGCTGGTTTGTTTCACTAATTGGAAAATTATCCGAGCTTTCTCAAAAAGATGTCAAAGGCTTTATTACCAGTGGGGCCGATAGAGAGGCATGGCGCTATCATTCAATAAACTGGGAACAAAGAAATATTCCAGTACAACGCAGTCAGTTGACTTGGATTGACACTGACTACCTTGAAAATGACGAAGAATACCCACTATTACAATTTCAGGTATCTACTGCCCTTGGTAGAGTTGTAGGTTTTTGGGATGAGAACCAAATTTTTAATGTTGTGCTTTTAGATCCCCTTCATAACATCCAGCCAACACGTTCTCATAACTATCGGGTTGACTACTGTGCACCACTTGAAACCCCCTACTCACTCTTACTCTGTAGAGTAGATGATATAAGACGCACATGCCGTTGTTCAGATCCTGAATGTAGCTTCAAACGTCGAATCGAGCAATTTGAAGAAATCCCAATCCAGACAAACACGCTCGTACACTATGTCAGTGATATGGAGTGGGCTGAGACACAGCAATTTATAGCGGATGGTTTGATAAGCGATGCCAAAGAAGTTTTCTCTTGGGGACTACAGGCTATCAAGGACCAGTCACCACCTGCCTAATGGCGACAAAGTGGCGACAGCGGTTGGCAATACCCCGTAATCGTCACTTCTCACCACTAAACTAACTTATTGATTATTATGCAACTTGTTGTTTTAATTAACCCATTTACATAAATGGGTTTTTTGTTGCCTGAAATTTGCGTTCATCGCCTTCCACCTCTGAAACTCCTCCCCAATTTGCAGCATGCCGGTTATGGCACATACTTTAAAACGGTGCTTTATCGGGGATGGGGGTTAGTCATGTTGCTTACTGGCAAAGTCGCAGTAATTTTTGGTGGCAGCGGGGCTATTGGTAGTGCGGTTGCGCAGGTCATGGCGCGCGAAGGAGCCCACGTGTGTCTGGGTGCTCGCAGCCATGAAAAACTTGATCGGACGGCCAGTAATATCCGAACGGCTGGTGGTACAGTCGAAACCTTTATCACCGATGTACTCGCCGAGCACAACGCATCGAAGGAAGTTACCCGCCTTGCGCAGCAAACCGGTGGAATAGATGTGGTGGTTAACGCAACGGGATTTATGCACGAACAGGGCAAACGCATTGACGCATTATCCCTCTCTGAGTTTATGAGCGGCATCACCCCTTTCCTCTCGGCGCAGTTCAATATCGCTAAAGCCGTAACGCCGCACATGGGCGGCAATCGTGCGGGCGTCATTCTCAGCGTTGTTGCCCCCGCGGCCCCGATGGCGATGCCTGGTCATCTGGGTCATATTGTTGGTTGTGCAGGAACAGAGGCTTTTATTAAAGCGTTCGCCAGCGAGGTAGGACCGGCAAATATCCGGGTCGTCGGCGTGCGCTCGCATGCGATTGTGGATGCTGTTGCAGCTGGCTCCTATACCGGAGAAATTTTCTCCGCCAAAGCACAGTCAATGGGTTTAACCGTCGATCAATGGTTAGGAGGTGCGGCGCAAAGTACCATGCTCGCGCGCCTGCCTACGCTTGCACAAATCGCTGAGGTCATGACCTTTCTTGCTTCAGACCATGCCAGCGCCATGACCGCGACGGTGGTGAATATTACCGGAGGCGCTACGCACAGCTGACTGTCGCGGGTATCCCTGCAATACGCTCCACCATCAGCAAGATATCTTCTCGCTGCAGCGGTTTTTTGTCCGTGACAAAATGCAGCGTCATTCCTTCAATAAACGCATCCAGCGCCCGCGCAGTAACCGGATCAAACCACTGCTCCAGCGTTTGTTGGCTGCGTAGCATCCAGTTCTGCATCACCGTTTTCAACGCTGGTTTACGGCTGGCGAAAGCATACAGCTGATACATGAGCTCCATATTATCAGGCGTTGTGACCTGAGAGCCGTAAATCATATCGGTAATGGCATGGCAAGCCTGCGACGCATCCTTAACGTCGGCAAAAAAGTCCTGATACTGCAACAGCATCCTGTCAGTAAAACGGCCAAATGCCTCCATCAAAAGCTCATCAATTCCCGAAAAGTAATAGGTCATAGAACCCAGTGGCACCTCGGCAATCGTAGCGATTTTACGATGTGTAACCCCATGAATGCCATGGTCTATTACTGCATCCAGAGTCGCCTGAACTATTTTTTCCCGCCGCTGCGGATCGTTTGCACGTCGCACTACATTTCCTCTTCTTGCATTTGTGTACAAATGTACACAGTCTTGCTAATGTTGTCTCCTTCCTTCTTTTCTTTGGCTCGAATTCATGACTGGCATCTCATCACGCAAAGCCTTAAGACGTCGCACCTGGGCGCTGTTCACGTTCTTCTTTTTACCAGGATTATTAATGGCCTCCTGGGCAACGCGTACCCCTGCCATCAGAGATATCCTCTCCATCTCCACTGCCGAAATGGGCGCGGTGTTGTTTGGGCTCTCTATTGGTTCGATGAGTGGCATACTTTGTTCGGCCTGGCTGGTGAAACGATTTGGCACGCGTAAGGTGATTCGCACCACCATGTCTTGTGCAGTCCTCGGAATGGCGATCCTCAGCGTAGCGCTCTGGCTGCATTCCGCATGGCTTTTCGCGTTTGGCCTGGGCGTATTTGGCGCCAGCTTTGGTGCGGCAGAAGTTGCCATCAACGTCGAAGGTGCGGCAGTTGAGCGCGAAATGAACAAAACCGTGCTGCCGATGATGCACGGTTTTTACAGCCTGGGAACGTTGGCAGGGGCTGGAGTTGGAATGATGCTTACCGCCTTCAGCGTCCCGGCTACCGCGCATATTCTTTTGGCTGCAATGGTTGCTATCACACCTATTTTCATCGCCATCAAAGCTATTCCTGACGGCACGGGCAAAAATGCCGCTGACGGTTCTCACTCCGGTGAAAAAGGACTGCCTTTTTATCGTGATATCCAGCTATTGCTGATCGGCGTTGTAGTGCTGGCGATGGCATTTGCTGAAGGTTCCGCCAACGACTGGCTTCCACTGTTAATGGTGGACGGACATGGATTTAGCCCGACCTCAGGCTCGCTGATTTATGCCGGTTTTACGCTGGGTATGACCGTTGGGCGATTTACCGGTGGCTGGTTCATCGACCGTTACAGCCGCGTTGCGGTGGTGCGCGCCAGTGCGCTGATGGGCGCTCTCGGGATTAGCCTGATTATTTTTGTCGACAGCTCCTGGGTGGCCGGTGTGTCCGTTATTCTGTGGGGACTCGGCGCATCGCTCGGCTTCCCGCTGACCATTTCAGCCGCCAGCGACACCGGCCCCGATGCCCCAACCCGCGTCAGCGTTGTGGCGACCACCGGTTACCTGGCGTTCCTTGTTGGACCGCCGCTGCTAGGCTATCTGGGTGAACACTATGGCCTGCGCAGCGCTATGTTGGTGGTGCTGGCGCTGGTGCTTGTCGCCGCCGTCGTCGCGAAAGCGGTAGCGAAACCGGATCTCAAAAATACTACGGTGATGGAGAACAGCTAATGAGTATCAAATTAATTGCGGTCGACATGGACGGCACATTTTTAAGCGACCAAAAAACCTATAACCGTGAGCGCTTTATGGCGCAATACCGCCAGATGAAAGAACAAGGGATCCGCTTTGTGGTCGCCAGCGGCAACCAATATTATCAGTTGATTTCCTTTTTCCCCGAACTGGCCAATGAGATCTCATTTGTCGCCGAAAACGGCGGTTGGGTGGTCAGTGAAGGAGAAGATGTCTTTAACGGCGAACTGGCTAAAGACGATTTCCATGCCATCGTGGATCATCTGCTGACCCGCGCCGATATCGACATTATTGCCTGCGGTAAAAACAGCGCCTATACGCTCAAAAAATACAGCGATGAGCATAAATCCGTTTCCGCCATGTACTATCATCGTCTTGAATTTGTAGATAATTTTGACAATCTCAACGACGTTTTTTTCAAATTCGGGCTGAATATTTCCGACGACCGAATTCCACAGGTACAGGCCGATCTCCACGAGGCGATTGGCGATATTATGGTACCGGTTCATACCGGCTACGGCAGCATCGACTTAATAATTCCCGGCGTGCATAAGGCTAACGGTCTGCGCCTGCTGCAACAACGCTGGAATATTAACGACAATGAAGTTGTTGTGTTTGGCGATGGCGGAAATGATATTGAGATGCTACGTCAGGCAGGATTTAGTTTTGCAATGGCCAACGCCCATGAGCCGGTGATCGAGGCGGCAAAATATCGCGCAGGCTCGAACAACGAAGAGGGCGTTCTGGATATTATCGACCGCGTGTTAAAGAATGAAGCACCGTTTACGCATTAACGGCTCAGCACAGACGGCAACAAAATGATGGCATGATCTATTCATAATCCGCCTCAAATTAACCCGCTGGATTATTACTTCCAGTGAATATTTCAGGCGAGCGGATCATGAAGAAAAGTGTACTGATGGCGACATTGTTGCTGGGCTTTGCGGGGACAACATTTGCACAAAGCGTTACCGTTGATGTCCCCAGCGGTTATAAAGTGGTGGTAGTACCCTCTTCCGTCAGCGTGCCCCAGGCGGTCAGCGTAACGACCGCACCACAAACGGTATATGTTGCTCCAGCGCCTGCTCCGGCCCCTGTCTATCGCGCACATCCTTATGCGCGACATGTGGCAAGCGTCGGTGAAGGGATGGTTATCGAACATCAGATTGACGACCACCACTAAGTTGTCGCCAGGCCCGGACAACCGTAATACTGGTCAGTTAAGATCTTTGGTGAGCGGTAGGCCGGATAAGGCGTTTACGCCGCCATCCGGCAATTTGCTACAGGCCGCCGGATGGCGCTTCGCTTATCCGGCCTACAGCGTGATTCTCTTATCAACATAATGATGAATTTATCGGCGTCATTATGCTCATATGCGCTGGATTGCGGAAATCCGGTCCTTAACCTTCCCGGGAATTCCCTACCCGTTTATCTTTCAGGAAGATAACCATCAGAATCAGCCACAGTACGCCGCTTGCCAGATTGAACAAGCTGAACAAGCCGTTCCCTCCCAGCAGATACGCGTGTTTACTCAGCTCAATACCAACGGTAAAAATCAGCATCTGCAGCATACCCATTGCGGCAGAAACGGTACCCTTACTCATTTCGCTGGCAAACAGCGTCAGGCGCACCAGCCCCGCATTCGCCACGCCAATGCCAAACGCATAGATACTCAAACCCGCCGTCATCCATAGATATGCATGGGATGACACCACCGTGGCCGCAGCGGCAATAATCAGGCCAACGGCGATTGGCCAGCCGCCCATGATAATTAGCGAACGCACGGTTTTTCGCGAAGTCAGACGCGCCAGCACCAGGTTACCGGCAATCAACGCGCCAAAAATCGGCACCTGCAACAGACCATATTCGTAGCTGCTGAGATGTTCACCACTGATGATAATAATCGGGGACTGCGCAATCCACGCCAGTAACGGCAGGCTGACAAAACCCAACGCCAGCGCGCCTGCAACGAAGCGCACGTTCCTCAGCACCAGCTTATAATCCTTGCCCAACTCTTTAATGGACAGCTTTTCACCAAGCCGGGTTGCCGTTTCCGGCATCGCGCGTTGCAGACCAAAAAAGGAGATGGCCGCCAGAGCAGCAAACAGGATAAACATCCCTTCCCACGGCAGAACATGTACCCAGGCTGCGCCTACCAACGGACCCAGCAGTGGCGCAATCAGCGCCACGTTTGCCATCAGCGCGGTAATTTTTATGCAGACCGCTTCTTCAAAAGATTCCTGAATGGCGGCGTAACCCACCGCACCAATAAAGCACAGGCTTATCCCCTGCAAAAAACGCAGGAAGGTAAATTGCTCAATATTCTGTGCAAGCAGGGTTGCAAGGCAGGTAACGATGAACCAGATCACGCCGGTTAACATTACCGGACGACGACCAATACGGTCCGACAGCGGTCCTAACAACCACTGCAAAAACATGCCGCCTGCCAGATAGGCGGTCATAGACGTAGGTACCCAATCTAATCCGGCGTTATATTGCGCCACCACCGCCAACATTCCGGGCTGGATCATATCGTTGCCGATATAAGTGGAGAATTCGTAAAGCACCAGACAGAGCGGGAAAAGTAATGCCTGACGCCCCAAACGGACGCCTGAAGATAAACGGTTCTGCATGCAATCTCTTAACTATAGAAAAATCGCGCAAAGTGTAATAAATGCGCCGTACTGGTGATAGTGAATTATGTGATTTGAAAGCAAAATGCGCACATTTTTACACTCATTTGCTCAAGAACATTTTGCTTTAAGGTTAATTTAAGTTGAGACCGCTATCATGCTCAATAAGCCTCATAAATTGTCTTAAAAATCGTCATTTAACAGGCAAATAAGACAAGACCGCTTTTTATCCCGTGAAAGCAATTTTATGCTCTTCCCCCTATGGGCCTTTTTAACGATTACACTGAGTCTGGACGTTATGCTGGAAAATCTGAACAATTCTCTTTTTTACTTGATCAATGCAACACCCGACTCTGCGCAATGGGCAATTTCGCTCGCCATTTTCATTGCCAAAGATCTGATCAGCATTGTGCCGCTGTTAGCCGTTGTGCTCTGGCTTTGGGGACCTCGTGGTCAGGTTACGCTCCAGCGCCAGTTGGTCATCAAAATGGGCATTGCGTTGGTAGTCGGTCTGACGATTTCTTGGCTGATGGGGCATCTTTTCCCCCACGATCGTCCGTTCGTTAACCACATCGGTTATAACTTCCTGCACCATGCGGCAGATGACTCTTTCCCGAGCGACCACGGTACGGTTATCTTTACCTTTGCTCTGGCCTTCCTGTTCTGGCATCGCTTGTGGACGGGTGCTCTGCTGATGGTTGTCGCCGTGGCGATTGCATGGTCACGGGTCTACCTTGGCGTACACTGGCCGCTGGATATGCTGGGCGGATTACTGGCCGGGTTGATCGGTTGCCTGAGCGCCCAGATGATCTGGCAACGGTTCGGCACAAGCTTGTACCTCGGCTTGCAGACGTGCTATCGCACCTGCTTCGCTCTCCCCATCCGTAAAGGTTGGGTACGTGACTAACCCGCGGTAAAAAGAGTAGTATTAAGCGCGAAACTGAGCACTTATTCTATTCTCCAGGGGAACTATGGAAACTCGACGCGACGAGCGTATTGGTCAATTACTGCAGGCGCTGAAACGCAGCGATAAATTACACCTCAAAGAAGCCGCGACGTTGCTGGGCGTATCTGAGATGACCATTCGTCGCGACCTGAATAATCATGATGCTCCCGTCGTGCTGCTCGGGGGCTATATTGTTCTGGAACCCCGCAGCGCTAACCACTATTTAATCAGCGATCAAAAATCCCGTCTGGTTGATGAAAAGCGTCGTGCTGCCCAGCAGGCGGCGAGTCTCGTGCAGGCGCATCAGACCATCTTTTTCGATTGCGGTACGACCACGCCGTGGATCATTGAAGCGATCGACAATGAACTGCCCTTCACCGCAATCTGCTACTCGTTGAATACGTTTCTGGTGCTGCAGGAAAAACCGCAGTGCCGCGTCATTCTGTGTGGTGGTGAATTCCATGCCAGTAACGCGATTTTTAAACCGCTCGATTTTCAGGAAACGCTGAACAACCTCTGTCCGGATATCGCCTTTTATTCCGCGGCAGGTGTTCACATCGAAAAAGGCGCGACCTGCTTTAATCTGGAAGAACTGCCGGTGAAGCACTGGGCAATGTCGATGGCGCAGCATCACGTGCTGGTGGTCGATCACAGCAAGTTTGGCAAGGTGCGACCTGCGAGGATGGGGGAATTAAAACGCTTTGATACCATCATCAGCGACAGCCGTCCTGACGAGGCATTTGTTGAGTACGCTAAAACACAACGTATCACGCTGAAGTACTAACAGATACTGCCGGACGGCGATTGCGCCATCCGGCAATAGATAAGGTTAAGAGAACCAACCACCAAACCACTGGTGGAATTTCATCATCACAAAGTCCCACATGCGGCTAAAGAAACCACCCTCTTCCACATCTTCCATCACCATCAACGGACGCTGCTCAATAGATTTTCCGTTCAACTGGAAGTCGATAGTGCCCACAACCTGACCTTTCTTCAGCGGTGCAGTTAGCTGTGGTTCAGTCAGGGTAAAGCTGGCCTTCAGGTTTTTGAGCTGACCACGCGGGATGGTCACAGACCCCCCTTCTCCGGCGCCCAAATTCACTTCACTCTTATCGCCAAACCAGACGCGCTGGGTGACGAAAGTCGCATCCGGCTTGATCGGCGTAACGGTTTCAAAGAAACGGAAGCCCCAGGTCAGCAGCTTTTCTGACTCATTGAAACGAATGCGGTCGGTTTTTGCTCCCAGCACCACGGAGATCAGGCGCATATCGCCCTGGGTCGCGGAGGCCACCAGGTTGTATCCCGCCCCGGCAGTGGTCCCGGTTTTCATACCGTCCACGTTCAGGTTGGTGCTCCACAACAGACGGTTGCGGTTCGGTTGACGTATTTTATTGAAGGTAAATTCTTTCTCTTTGTGAATAGCGTACTCTTCCGGCACATCGTGGATTAACGCCTTCCCGAGCAACGCCATATCACGCGCGGTACTGAACTGTCCTGCCGCATCCAGGCCGTGTACCGTCTGGAAAGTCGTGTTGGTCAGCCCCAGTTTTTTCGCATAGCCGTTCATCAGGCCAATGAAGGATTCCTGGCTGCCGGCAACGTAATCAGCGAGTGCAATACAGGCATCGTTACCTGACTGAATGATAACGCCTTTATTCAAATCGGACACCGCAACCTGATCGCCGGGCTTGAGGAACATGACCGACGAACCGCGCAGGGCTGGATTACCGGTCGCCCAGGCGTCTTTGCCCACGGTGACCATGTCGTTGAGGTTAATTTTTCCGGCCTTCAGCGCCTGCCCAACCACATAGCTGGTCATGATTTTGGTCAGACTGGCAGGATCCAGTTTCTCATCAGCATTACCTTCCGCCAGCACCTTACCACTGGCGTAATCCATCAGAATCCACGCGCGCGCGTCCACGCTCGGCGGGGCCGTCGGTTGCTCCGCCGCCTGTACGGTCGGCACCAAAAGGATTAAGAGTGCAGAACCTGCAGCAAAGCTGCGAAGTGAAGAGAAGTATTGCGTCATAAATGCCACCCGAGTATCCATTCCAAAAAACCACGTCATACCACACCGTGTTTACACAAAACCGGCCAAGCGACCTCGACCAACCCATGCAGAAAAAGTCTGATGGATGACGTGTAAAATAAGTGCGGTGAGTAATAACGCACTAACGAGCTTAAAGAAACCGTAAGTTGGTAAAGTTTTTAAAGTTTATGCAATAACGCCGCGCTGCACTGCTCCTGGCACGATTTTTTTAGACTTTGTTGCGTAAATATTAGGTTTACCCCACCATGTGAGCTAGTCAGATGGCATCTGCAGCCATAAAGCTGCTCAATTAATTTGCGGGGTTACTATGATTACACTGTGGGGTCGCAATAACTCGACCAACGTAAAAAAAGTATTGTGGACGCTCGAGGAACTGGAACTGCCATATAACCAAATTCTGGCGGGCGGGCAGCATGGCGGTAACCGCGATGCCGACTATCTGGCACTGAACCCGAACGGACTGGTCCCGCTACTACGCGATGATGAAACGGACGTTGTTCTGTGGGAATCCAATACCATTGTCCGCTATCTGGCCTCTCAGTACGGACAAAAACGTTTGTGGATTGACGCCCCGGCCGCGCGCGCCGTCGGTGAAAAATGGATGGACTGGGCAAATCAGACGCTAAGCCCTGCGCATCGGGTTATCTTATTTGGTTTGGTCAGAACACCTGCCGATCAGCGCGATATGGCGGCCATTGAGGCAAGTAAGCAAGTTTGCGATAACCTGTTTGCCATTCTGGATAACGCGCTGGCAGACCAGCCATGGTTCTCCGGGGCTGAATTTGGCACCGCGGATATCGCTGTGGCACCGTTCATCTATAACCTGTTCAACGTTGGCCTGAGCTGGACCCCGCGCCCGCATCTGGAACGCTGGTATCAACAACTGACCGAGCGCCCGGCGTTTCAAAAAATCGTGATGATCCCGGTCAGCTAACCAAATCAGGGACTCACTTTAAGTAATTCCCCGTCGGACTCGTCGGTTAACACGTACAAATAACCGTCTGGTCCGACGCGCACATCACGGATCCGCTGCCCCCTTTCCTGCAACAGACGCCCATCCTCAGTGACCGTATTCCCTTTAACGCTCAGCACGATCACTTCTTTATCTTTCAACGCGCCGATGAACAACTTTTGCCGCCACTGCGGGAAGGTACCGCTATTGTAAAAAGCCATTCCACTAACCGCCGGCGACTTTTCCCAGTAAAAGATGGGTTGTTCCGTGCCAGCAACAATTTGACCTTTTGCTTCGGGAATTTTCAAACCACTGTAGTTAACCCCCCAGGTCGCGATAGGCCAGCCGTAGTTTTTCCCTTTCTCGGGGATATTAATCTCATCGCCTCCGCGTGGACCATGCTCATTGAGCCACAGCACATCACTCCACGGATTCATCGCCATCCCCTGCGGGTTGCGGATGCCATACGACCAAATCTCTGCCCGCGCTCCCGCCTTGTTCACAAACGGATTATCCGGCGGAATTTTTCCCTCGTCGGTCAATCTGACTAATTTACCCTGCAATTTATCCAGGTCCTGGGCGGTAGCGCGTTGATTATTCTCTCCCAGGCCAATAAACAGATAACCGTTACCATCAAATACCAGACGTCCACCAAAATGGTTCCCGGTGGAAAGCTTTGGCTGTTGGCGAAAAACGGTCTGAAATCCTTGCAGATGTTTGAGATCGTCACTCAATCGCCCGTAGCCTACCGCGGTGCCCGCTTTGCCTTCGCGGTCGGCTTCAGCGAAGCTTAGCCATACCCGGCGAGATTGTACAAAATCCGGTGCTAACGCCACATCAAGCAGTCCTCCCTGACCATTCGCCCAGACTTTTGGTACGCCGGTCAGCGGGTCGGAAAGCCCTTTATCTGGCTGCCAGAGTCGAAGCTGGCCGCCTTTAAGCGTAATGAGCATACCGCGATTGTCGGGTAAAAAAGCCAGCGACCACGGGTGATCGAGTTTGGTTTGCAGTACTTCCACTTTTACCGCGGCGGCATAAGTGGAAAATAGCGCGAATGAGGCAGCACAGAGAAAGAGTCGACGCATAACACCTCCTGAATAGCTCTGCATAAAGCGTAGCCAGCAAGGGGAATTATCCTGCCATATTTACATAATCTTAACGAAAAGGGGGAGCGCCCTCCCCCTGATTCAGACGTGTTCCAGCGTTGGGTAAGATTGCAAACTCTGGATACTTAGCGTCAGCGTTGTCAGGCAGTTTTCCAGTTTCTCTGCGTTAACGGCGATAAACGTTGGACAATCGTGATGTCCACTCATAAGACAAACAGCGGCGGCGGCTAACGCCCCTTCAGCACGATGAAGGGCATTCCACTCTTCCTGATCAAGATGCATACCGTGAAGCTGTGATTGCTCGCGCAATTCGCGATTCAGTGCAAAAAAAACATCACGCAGGCGATCGCTCTCGCTAACTGACATGTAGCCTTTCGCTTTTCTCAACTGCAGATAAGCGGCAAGTTCGATACGGGCGTTTATCAATTTGTTGAGAAGATCGGTTCTCAGTCTGTCAACAACCATACTTTGTTCCTCCTCTTTCCAACTATGGTGCAACTTAATAGTATGGTTGTTTTTTGAACAAATAGATGTCCTACATCAATAAAGCCCAATTGATTAACATAATTTACAATGTTACAACTTCATTCTATACGCTTATCGAAGGCGCCCAGTGTCTGACTCGCCTGACTTTTTTTTGCTATACCTGATGTGGTTACTGCCATGGTGTTGATGATGAGGGGTCTATGTCGAAAGCAAATGATGCAGAAAAAATACGCACACTATCAAAAATAGATCTCAATCTGCTGACCATTTTCTGTTTGATCTATAGCGTGGGTAGCATTTCCAGAGTTGCTGACATGCTGAACATATCACCTTCCGCCGTCAGCCAGTCATTAAGAAAACTGCGCGAAATGATGGGTGATAATCTTTTTGTCCGTAGCGGGAATGCACTGTTACCGACGGTCTATTCTGATGAACTGTATGATAATACAATCCCAATTATCGATAAGCTGTCAACGCTGATGCCGCTTTCCACGCCTGCCGCCAAGAAAAGGTTAACGCTTTATACGGAATCTTTTATTTCCCCTATCGTTATTCCAGATGTCACCGCCAGAATAATCGAGACTGACGCCGATATCAGCCTCCTGCACCTTACCGCCGACCTGAATGAACAGAGTATTATTGAACTGCTGAATATGCGTCAGGCAGATGTCGTTTTTTCTACCTTTTCTGTAGAGTCAGCAAGTCTTTCATGCCAGAAAATATGCGATATGCGCCTGGTGCTGGCGGCCTCGCAGAATAATTCTTTATATGGTAACACCATCAGTGAAGCGCAATTCAGAAACGCTAACCTGGTCGGTTACAATACTAAGAATGAGAAAATCATTTATCATCGCAGTATTGTGGATAAAAAATTCAGAACCGGAGAACGCTGCCTGCTTACCTCATCGTTTACGGCGATTCTGACGATTGTGTCCAATACCCATTGTTTAGGGGTGATCCCGGAAAAGGTATTTGAAACACACGCTCAGCTGTATGGACTAAAAAAAATAAACACTCCGTTTCCCTTGCCACAATTTAGCGTGTTTGCCTCATCGCGCAAAGAAAGCAATACCCACAAAATCCTCTCACCTATTCTGGCTGATTTGCAAACAGCCTCCCTGTGATGAAAACCAGAGAGGCTGAGCGTTAGAAAAACTGATTACACGCGAATTTTTGCTATGCGCCAGATATGGTCGGCATATTCCTGAACCGTTCTGTCCGACGAGAAATACCCCATGTTAGCAATATTGTGCATGGTTTTTGTCGTCCACTCCCGGGGAGTACGATACAACTCGTCCACCGAATCCTGGCAATCTACATAGCTGCGATAATCGCCCAACACCTGATAGTAGTCGCCGAAGTTAATCAATGAATCCAACACCTCTCTATAACGCCCTGGCTCCTGCGGACTGAACACCCCCGTACCGATTTGCGTCAGCACCTGATGAAGTTCCTCATCCTTTTCAAAGATGTGCCTCGGGTCATAGCCATCACGTCGCAGAGTTTCAACCTGATTCGCCGTATTGCCAAAGATAAAGATGTTATCTTCCCCAACGTATTCGCGCATTTCGATATTCGCACCGTCGAGCGTACCAATAGTCAGCGCACCATTCATACCGAATTTCATATTACTGGTCCCGGAGGCTTCCGTCCCGGCCAGGGAAATTTGCTCTGACAGATCGGCTGCCGGAATAATTAGCTGAGCAAGACTGACGCTGTAATCCGGAATAAATACTACTTTCAGTTTGCCGCCAATCTGCGGATCGTTATTGACTAACTGCGCCACATCGTTAATCAAGCGAATAATTTGTTTTGCCATGTGATAAGAGGAGGCTGCTTTTCCGGCAAAGATATTCACTCGCGGTACCCAGTTGGCATCCGGCGCGGCTTTGATCCGGTTATAACGTGTAATAACGTGGAGCACATTCATGAGTTGCCGCTTGTACTCGTGGATGCGTTTCACCTGCACATCAAACAGCGCATCAGGATTCACCACCACGCCGTAGTGAGTGGCAATATGGTGCGCCAGCCGCTGCTTATTTTCACGTTTCGCACGATGCACAGCCTCATTCACCGACGGATAATCTATAAACTGCTTCAGCTCGCCCAACTGCATTAATTTAGTCCGCCAGCTGTCACCGATATTTTCGTCCAGCACTTTGGCAAGCGGTGGATTCGCCAGCGCCAGCCAACGACGCGCAGTCACACCATTGGTTACGTTGGTGAAACGCAGGGGAAAAATATTCGCAAAATCTGCAAACAGTGATTCGGTCATCAGTTTTGAATGCAATGCCGACACGCCGTTAACCTTATGACTGACAACTACTGCCAGCCAGGCCATACGAACGACGCGACCATTGGATTCATCAATTAACGACACACGTTTCAGTAGATCGCTGTCATTACGATAACGTTCCTGTAAGGTCTTCAGAAAACGATCGTTAATCTCAAAAATAATCTGCAAATGGCGCGGCAAAATTCGACTTAGCATTTCTACTGGCCAGGTCTCCAGCGCCTCACTCATCAACGTATGGTTGGTATAAGAAAAAATCTGACAGGTCACGTCAAACGCGTTATCCCAACTAAACTGATGATGATCAATCAATAAACGCATCAACTCAGGGATCGCCAGTACCGGATGCGGGTGATGCTGCCAACTTACTGATTTAGTGTATGATGGTGTTTTTGAGGTGCTCCAGTGGCTTCTGTTTCTATCAGCTGTCCCTCCTGTTCAGCTACTGACGGGGTGGTGCGTAACGGCAAAAGCACTGCCGGACATCAGCGCTATCTCTGCTCTCACTGCCGTAAAACATGGCAACTGCAGTTCACTTACACCGCTTCTCAACCCGGTACGCACCAGAAAATCATTGATATGGCCATGAATGGCGTTGGATGCCGGGCAACTGCCCGCATTATGGGCGTTGGCCTCAACACGATTTTACGTCACTTAAAAAACTCAGGCCGCAGTCGGTAACCTCGCGCATACAGCCGGG
>NZ_JAOWHJ010000041.1:0-20227 GCF_030332695.1 Citrobacter sp. Cpo089
GCGGGAATAGCTCAGTTGGTAGAGCACGACCTTGCCAAGGTCGGGGTCGCGAGTTCGAGTCTCGTTTCCCGCTCCAAATTTAAGACATCGGCAATAGCGGATGTCTGGCTGTAAAGCCAGAAGATTTCGGCGCGTTAGCAAAGCGGTTATGTAGCGGATTGCAAATCCGTCTAGTCCGGTTCGACTCCGGAACGCGCCTCCAATTTCTTCCCGAGCCCGGATGGTGGAATCGGTAGACACAAGGGATTTAAAATCCCTCGGCGTTCGCGCTGTGTGGGTTCAAGTCCCACTCCGGGTACCATGGGAAAGAACAGAATAATCAAAGCAATAAGCAGTGTCGTGAAACCACCTACGGGTGGTTTTTTTATTTTTGTGCTCTATATTCACCATTGTTTCG
This sequence comes from Citrobacter sp. Cpo089, assembly GCF_030332695.1. Taxonomy (NCBI): domain Bacteria; kingdom Pseudomonadati; phylum Pseudomonadota; class Gammaproteobacteria; order Enterobacterales; family Enterobacteriaceae; genus Citrobacter; species Citrobacter sp. Cpo089. The sequence continues at coordinate 398 of NZ_JAOWHJ010000041.1, forward strand.
CCATTCAGCTTCGCCATAAAAAAGAGGGCATTACTGCCCCCCGACGACCGGAACAACTGAAATTCTTCGATTATATCTCGCTGTTTGCGAGGCGTTTTTATGACCTGAAATTTCCTGCTTCTCACTTAACGTACCTTCAAGATCAGAAATTCCTTTGGCTTTCAGATCATGAAAAGTGAACTGGAAATCGAGGTCTGGATATTTTTCTGCAGCAAGTTTTTTAGTCTTCATCCACTGCGCATTAAAAGCATCGCGTGTATATCGCAGACCTGATGGCTGGTGGATGACAAAAATACTCACCATCCCGCTGTTGAGAGGAATGCTGTCAGCAAGATTAACGGCATCCTCCAGACGTTTTGTCCAGGCCTTGATCTGGCTAACTGCGGTTTTACTCTGCTGAATTAAAATCCCTTCGCTCAATATTTGACTCTTTTTGAGGTCAAGAATGTCTCCCTGGCGGGCGCAACATAGATATGCCAACTCCATTGCAACTTTTACGGGAATAGAAGCAACGCTATAAAGTGCATCATATTCCCTGTCGCTAATATAACGGGTCCGAGCCTGCTCTTTAAATTGCTTCACGCCCTGGCAAGGATTCATCTTCACCTTTCCTCGTTCGTATGCCCACCGAAACACCCTGGACATAAATGCTTTCTCGCGGTTTGCCTGAACTCTGCTCTTAACACCTCGTTTACCAGCTTCAGCACAACGCGCATAGCAACGGCGACGGCGATGGCCTTCAACAACCCACACTCCACCTTCATCACGTGCGATAACCTCCAGCGGAGGAACGGTTCCACCGTTCATCAGATAGTTAAACAGGTCGTCATCTGCCTGGCGGGTGCGTTCGTCGTCTTCACGCTTGTTGAAACCTTCACGCACGTGGATATGTTCAAGGCTGATAAACATCCCGGTATCGGTGCGCTTGATGGTCCCATCACGGGACATCTGTTTGAATGAGTTGGCGGCCATCACTTAGCCCCTTCATTCATGACAACATTAGTTACCGGAGTTAACTCACGCAGTTCGCGCTGAGCTTCCAGAAGGTGAAGGTTGCTACGTGTTTTTGTGTGCCTTTCAACAATGCGATCGCATTCTTTTGCCCAGCAGATAACGTCATCGCGTAATACGGTGTTCTCAATAGCCAACGACTTACGCTGCTCCATTGACTCGCACAGCGCCACGCTGACGATATCAAGGCGGTTAGCCAGTTCGGTCATGATCCCGCGGTAAGCAACAGGAAGGAGAGGGGCCGCTTTACGGGCTGCATCGATCAGTTGCTCTCTTGTCATGCGTGGTTGTAACTCAGTGACGTTCTGTGTGGTCGTCATGGTTAGTTTCTCCGTGTTATATGCGCCCTGCACGGCGCTGAATTCTTTGGCCTTGATACTTAAAAGAGGCCACCTTGGTCTTTAGGTTGGACACGTTTTCTTTTTGTGACTTCGGACTTTGAAACCTGCTTATCTGCCCAGGCTTTTGCATGCCTCATCACATCGTCAAAAATCGCGCCTTTTTTACTGGCTTGTGACATTCGCTTATATAAATCAAGTGCTTGCCATGCCCCCCCCTGAGCCACTGAAGAGGAGAAACCTTGTTTAATAAGGATTTCCCTTACGTTCTTCTCAATAAATTCGAGGTGGTTCATTAGTCCTCCAGTGGAAAAATCCGCTGAATTTTGGTTGCACGAATCCCTCGCCAAAAGGCGAATAAAAGTTTGGGTTTCGTTTCAGTAAATGCCCCATGAAGAGGCACTTAGTGAAACGGGCGACTGCAATCGCCGGTAAGTTTCTCCACTCAATTGAAAGCGCGTTCCGCTGGTTTTGGATTTAACGAACTGGCACTTAATGACAAGGGACAGAACGCGCTTTCAGTTGAGTAAAAAGGGCGGTACCAGGGACTTCAAAGGTTGGTACTGGTACCGCCAAGACTCCACACAGCTTTCTTACTTCCTTGGATCACGAAAACTACGTGATTCTGGTGCAGCATGCAGGGTTCGAACCTGCGACCCACGGCTTAGAAGGCCGTTGCTCTATCCAACTGAGCTAATGCCACAACTGGAAGCGCACTCCACCTGTTTCACACCTGTCACCCATAACTGGTAAGTAAAGGAGTGCGCTTTCATGTTGTGAGTTGTGCTGCCGGGACTCGAACCCGGATAACGTCTGGCCAGCCGCATGAGATAACCTGACTGTCGTCTTCCCAGACTCTGGCATTCGTCAGTGCGTCGAACAGCGCTTTGTTGTAGTTGTCCAGATCCCGCCGTCTGTTATCTGGCGGGAAAAGAACTATGTTTACCTCAACGTTGACGTTAACTGGTTTCGGTATACCGCCGTACTGCTGCACAACAGAGGCATAAACGTTCTTTTTGAACTTCCTCCCCATCTCACTAATCAGATGCTTACCCTTTAACGCTCCACGGTCAGGGGACCGGTAATAGGTGTTAACTGTTGGCGGGAATGGCAACGTTAATTTCATTGCTGAACACCTCTCGCTTCCAGCCATGACAAGGCGCATTCTCTTGAATCACTATCACCATTAATGAGTGACTTGATGATCGATATCGCATCTGTCTCATCATTTCCTGAAATAACGGTAATCCCTCTGGAAACCCCTGGCGCTACTGAGATATATCCCTTCTTCGCTATGGCCTTCACATGCTCCGCTGCCGCGTTCGGTGATGAGCAACCAATCAGCCCAGCCAGTTCACATATCGTTGGAGGGAATCCAAACCGGCGCTGATAGTTCACTATCGAACCAAGTACTTCACTTTGTCTCACGGTAAGTTTGTTCACTTCAGCGCTCCTTAATCCGCTTGTTCAAAATCCCGACTTCGAGATACAAATGAGATGGCGTAAAGCCAAGCTGTTTAACCATCCCCATGGCACTGTTAAAAATTGGCCTGGCTATTTCGTCACAATTCATACCAGGATTAGCCTTGCGTTTAGCGGTTATTTCCTCGTTACATCTTCTGGCGATGTTACGAAGCGCGTTACGTGCTTCAACGTCCTGCATAAGCCACCTCCAGCAACGGAGCAGGTTTACAAACGTAACCAGGAAACATGATTACATCAGGGTTTTCTGCCTCATTTCCCCAGTGATGCCAGCCGGGGGCCGCGCTGCGGCTGAACAACTCAATGCGTGACACATCGCCGTATAATTTCTCCAAGCGGTAACGCGCTTCTGCTGGCTTCTGGCTGTGTTCGCCGAGTGGGCTGTAGATAACCTGTTTTACGCTCGCGTTCTGACGCTCAAGACCTTTCCCTCTGGTGGCAATTAGCAGATCCTCAGTATTGGCGCGGGTATGGTTACCACCGTTCATTCGGGTCTGAGCATTCAACAGGTCGAGGAAGTCGTAAAAATCGTCCACGCTACCAGCCTGAAGAGCTTTATTGATATGCTGCTCTGCCAGTGCGTTAAGCTTCACCCAGGTGAATCCCTTCATGGTCCGAACCTTAAAACCCCATGCCTCAGCCAGTTCGATAGCTTCGCGGGTGTGTGTACCGGTGAAAGGTTGCATGTACGGGAAGAACATCACCAGTCCAGCTAACCCAAGAGAAACACAGCCACATTTCTTCGAATCTAAGTTTTGCGAACTACTAAAAATTATCGACATCGTAGCCTGAGGTAACAGTGAGAGCTCTACTTACACCTGAAGTTGCACCGATGACGGGGGTAGTGATATTTCGCCCAGGCAGTGAACTGATGCATCTGTTCAGACATGGGCGTGTTCTTATCGAGCCACAGGCAGAGTCTATGGCTGAGTTACAGTCTGGTCTGCTGCCTGAGACAGCTCAGGAGCTTCAGAACGATCCGTTGATGCGTGATGTCTTCGAAAATCAGAAGGTAATACATCGTGCTGGTGGACTGAATTCACTGGATGCCTGGCTCGAAAGAAAACTGGAATGTCAGTACCCACACAGCGAGTGGCATGATCGCAACTACACCATCACCCGACATGCGCCTGGCTCAATCCGCACGTGCTGGGGCTGTGACTTAAAAATTCGTGAGCAGTTCACTGAAGGTCTGGCGGGTATTGCCCGTCAAAACCTGGTATCCTGGCTTCTGAAGGTCGTAAACGGTCAATTAGGCTTCAGTGAAGACCACGTTCTTACGCTGCCGGAGTTTTGCTGGTGGATGGTCAAGAGCGACCTGGCTGATGAGATACCTGAAGCCGTAGCGCATAAAGCTCTTTGTCTGAAGAAAGAGTCACACCAGTCGGTAACACGTGAAAGCGATATTGTTCCGACATTACCTGCTCAACAACTGGTACAGGAGAAAGCGAAAAAGATAGTGGCAATGAAGGTTGACCCGGAGACGCCGGAATCCTTCATGCTTAAACCCAAGCGTCGTCGCTGGGTGAATGAGAAATACACGAGATGGGTTAAGGCCCAGCCGTGCGTCAAGCGATAGTTCTGGTGTGGATTACTCCCCGATCGCGGCAGGATTCAAGGGACTTTTACCACAAACAAGCAAAACAAGATTGTCATGTACAGATGAAGATGCGCTTATCATTGAAGGTTGCCTGGCACGACTGAAAAGCCGAAAGCCATATGAGCATTCGCTTCTTGTCGCTCATTACCTGTACGGTATCTCGAAGCGGAAGATAGCTAAATCGCGAAAGAAGGATGAGAAACTGATACGCATCGAGATACAGATGGCTGAGGGGTTTATTGATGGCTGCCTGTCAATGCTTAATATTAGTTTGGAAATGGATGTTGAGGTCGGCAGTTACTGAGCTGTGTTGGTTCTGAAACCATCTGAAATTTCTTATAGCACAGAGCCTAACCTAATCAGATAAGGGACTCTGTGCTAACGGCAGACGTCGTCGTTTATTTCATCTTGATAGATGAAGCTGAGGGGCCATGGTAAAAATGGCAGGTGACGCCAGGGAAATCTTATGAATGTCGAATGAGATTCGACTAATAAGCTTTTACTAATGCTTCAATCAAATTAGTCTGATTCGCTATCTCTTCCTTAATTACGTTCATGTCATTGAATGCACATGCCGCCCTGTCATCCCTGGCTTTTTCTATCTTTTCATCATTTCCTAGATAGCTTGCAGAATGTTCAAGTGCTTTGTCGTATTCGAGGTGTGCTATTTCCAGGTTATCAATCAGTTTCGACAGCTTTTCGTTAGCAGCATTAAGTTCAACACTCTTACTATTCATTTGATTTCCTAATTGAAAAGTTATTTTTATTGTGACGGAACTACTTAACCATCATAAACACAACATCTGTACAGATAGTCAGATTTGATTAAGCGCCGTCAGATGACACGACCAGAGTAACGTAGTTTTAGATACAAGCCAGATTAATCGGGCTTATTTTCAACATCCCTTACGTATAGAATTACTGCTGATTTTATATCACCGTCCACATGCTTGGCGTTAATGCTCAGATGAACTGGTTTTCTCTCCCATTCCGCTCGCTGCAATGCTTCTTTATTGCCTGATTCATCCAAAAATACATCCTGAACCACACAGGTTAGTCGCTGTTCCGTATCAACACGGCGAACTTTAACCTTAAAGCTCTCCGGGTCAGTGTTATTGACTTCTTCAATTCTGTAAATGCCATCAATTCGCATTTCAGATGAGCGCCGGCGGGCATTAGTAACCAACTCTTTCGCCATTTCTGAATCGATAGTAACACCGTCAATTTGGGCGCTATCGGAGCGAACAAACGATTTAACCATCTGTGTTTTAGCGTCATAAGACATACGGTCCATGTTATCGAGGAGTGGTTTCTCTGCCACCATCTCCGAAATGACCCGCAGGCGTTTGGTTTCTTGCTCGCTCATGATCTGCATTGTACGGAGATGTTCTTTCTCTCCATCCTTAGCAATTTCTGCAAGGCGAGTATCTTTACGGTTATCTAAGAACCGTTTAAATACTGTTACTCCGCCCCAGATGACTGCTGCGCCGAGAACAGTAAACATGATCTCAGTTGCGTTCATTTTACCAACAAGTTCCTGTGTGAGTTTGGTTAAAAAACCATCAATATTGATTTCTACTATTGAAGAACCCTGTTCTACCGTAACTTCAATTTCCAGAGCGTCAAGTTCTTCTTTGGTCAGTTTGCGGACGTCAGGGACACCATACTTGGCAAGGGCATATGATTTGTTGATTTGAGCCTGCATTTCAACAAAACCCTTCATGACTGAAGGTGTAAGGGATCTGTTGAATTTTTCACCGGTTAATTTGATGGTAAGGTTTGGCCATCCATTAAAACTTAAGCTGTCAGGTAAACCATAACCATCAAGATAGCTTTCAAGCAAATCGAAGGCTTGCTGCTCAGATTCAATGTCCACATGAATCTCATCAAACTTATCCAAAAGTATGTCCTCATTCTAAGCCAACTGTCACCGTAAGGTTTGGAAACGCCTGCTTTTCTTTTATTTTTTAGCTGTGTAGCAAGAAAATAATGGAAAAACAGATAAAAAGCACTAACGCGGTCCGCATTTTGTGGATTATTGTGTTAAGAATGGTCACTTAGACACGTACTTATAAGGTTTTAAACCTCGCTTTGGCGGGGTTTTTTGCTTTATGGTGGTATCCATGACATACACCCAAACGAAAGGAGATTCCATGGGGTTTTATTACGTTTACCAGCATAAAGAGGAAGGCTTGAAAGTTGAGAAGCATCTTGTTGTTTCAGAAGAGTATCTTGATAGAGATAGCGCTAAAATGGCTAGGTCTAAGCATATGCTCAATGATAGGGGATGTGTATTCTCAGAAATTATTGAGGCATCATCACCGCAAGAAGTGCTTCAAAAGGTACAGCCGGAATTGATGAACCGCTGGATATAAAAACACCAATAACCCAATGTCGAAGGTCGCTTATGCGGCCTTTTTTATTCCCCTCATTTCTGAGAGGACTCACAGCAATTAAGAGGGGGCTAAATGTCAGATCCGATTTCCGGTACAGGGCTGGCTGGTGGTGTCCTGACGGGGGCCAGCGTCTATGGATTTCTGTCCGGAACCGATTACGGCGTGGTGTTTGGTGCATTTGCCGGAGCTGTATTTTACATTGCAACCGCCGCGGACCTGAGTGCAGCGCGCCGGCTGGCGTATTTTGTCGTGTCCTACATCGCCGGGATCATCTGCTCAGGGCTAGTTGGTTCAAAGTTGGCTGACTGGACTGGTTACAGTGATAAGCCTCTGGACGCTATCGGAGCCGTAATCGTTTCTGCTTTAGCTGTCAAAATCCTGACGTTTCTGAATAACCAAGATGTCGGCTCGCTGGTGGCGCTGATAACGCGCCGGGGAGGTTCAGGTGGTACTAAATGACCCATCGGCAACAATCAACGCACTGCTTTGTGCTGGGGTAGTGCTGACTCTGATGTTTTATCGTCGTGGCGATTCCCGCCATCGACCATGGATATCTCGATTAGCATGGTTGCTTACAGTCATCTACAGCGCCGTTCCGCTGGCGTATCTGTGCGGTATCTACCCTTACTCATCGTGGGCCACTATCGGGGCCAACGTTATTTTCCTGTCTGTGCTGGTCGCCGTCAGAGGCAATGTGGCGCGGCTTATTGATGCTGTTTACAAATAAAAAATGCGAGTCGCAACGACATCGCTACAACCCGCAAAGTAGATAGAATCATTAGGATTTATCTTAAGTCTCATTGTGACTTAAATTAAATTGAATTTCATCATCTTAGGTGAATGCTAATCCCTACCATTAATAGCGGTTTAATCCGGTACACATATGAACCAATCACAATTTCAGCAGGCGGCTGGTACCAGCGCCGGGGTTTCTGCACGCTGGTTTCTGCACATTGATGCAGCAATGAAAGAGTTCGGCATTATTAAGCCTGAAGACCAGGCAATGTTTATTGCTCAGTCAGGACATGAATCAGCGGGATTCTCCGCGCTGGTGGAGAGCTTCAACTACACCCCAGCCGCTCTGCTGACCACCTTTGGACGCCGTATTACGAACTATCAGGCATATATGCTTGGGCGTGACAAAGAAAAGGGGCAGGTAGCCAATCAGCCAGCCATTGCAAATCTGGTGTACAGCAATCGCCTCGGTAACAAAGCATCAGGAGATGGGTGGAAATATCGTGGCCGTGGACTGATTCAGATTACCGGTCTTGATAATTACCGCCGCTGAGGAACGGGATTAAAACTGGATTTAGTCAGTAATCCTGAGTTGCTGGAAAAGGATATCAACGCAGCACGCTCAGCTGCATGGTTCTACGCCACCAGCGGATGCCTGAGCTACTCCGGCGATCTGGTTCGCATCACTCAGATCATCAATGGTGGACAGAACGGCATTAACGACCGCCGTGCACGTTATGCCAAAGCAAAAACTGCACTGGTATGAGGTCGCAATGGGACTTGAAATGATTATCGGCCTGGCTGTTGCTGTGCTGGCTGCAATTGCAGGTGCTTTTGGTCTGGGTAAATCACGCGGTACTAACATCGCTGAGACAAAAGCGGACAAGCAACGCACTGAAGAACGTGCAGCAGCTACTGAAGCCGTTGCAGAACGCCGGGTAGAGACAACAAAAGGAGCCAGGGATGTACAGCAGACTGTTAATCATCTTCCTGATGACGATGTTGACCGTGAGTTGCGCGAAAAGTTTACCCGCAAAACCTGAAGTAACAGACACGGCCTGTGACTGGGTGAACATCATCTACCTCACAAAGCACGATATTTCCGTGTTGGATAAGCAGACTAAGCGTGACATTCTGGCGCATAACAAATCAGTACAAGCTAACTGTAGAATGTATTGAAACTAATGCTTTGGTAAGCGCAATGCGTGAAAGTGCGACATGGTTGTGTGTTTTATCTCAGAATTGTTTTGCCGTAAAAGAGCATTTTGGGGTTGTAAAAAATGTGGATAACTCGCTATAGTTCAGTCATAGAAAACAAATTTTCATTTTTTTCAAGCCTCTTTTGAGGCTTTTTGCACATTTAGAAATTAAGCAAATGGCACATATAGTATGTTTGGTGTTAAATAGACACTATATGTAGCGCTACAAAAGGAGATTTCACTATGACCCCGGCTGAGTTCTACGATTTCTATGGCATTAAACCTGCAGAGATGATGACTGGAGAGACTGTTAACAACTTTGCTTCCAGAGTACTTGCTCAACAAACGAGTACGAGTGGTAGTACCGGTGTTTGGTACTCTCAAGGTACTGCAGCGCAGGCTAAGCAAAATCAAAGTACACATCATCAACTTTACACGTACTAAACACTATGCCTAATTGGAGTGACGTACTGGGTGAGATGACGGCTCTCGCCCAGAAGAGTCCTATGGATGAGGTTCGCCGTAAATATTTATTACAACTGTCTAATCACACGGGAAGAAATGTAATTACATATTATTCCGGATGGTTACAACATGGCGGTGCAGAAGTTCGACATCTCACCCAGATGACAGATGACGATAAAAATGGATTAATGACTGCTATTAATGGTTTAGATGTTACAAAGGGGTTGGATTTAATATTACATACCCCTGGAGGTGACATCGCCGCCTTAGAGTCTATTGGTCATTATCTGCGTTCTAAGTTTGGGACTGATATCAGAGCTATCGTCCCTATGATTTCAATGTCATGCGGTACCATGCTTGCGTGCTGTGCTAATGAAATCATAATGGGTAAACAGTCCAATATTGGCCCGATTGACCCTCAGTTTAATGGATTTTCTACGCATGCCATTATTGAGGAATGGAACAGAGCTCAGGCGGAAATTTTTAACAATCCAGCCGCTGTGCAAATGTGGCAGTTCATACTTCAGAAACTCAACCCTACTATTATCGGTGAGTGTGAAAAAGCTATCAAATGGGCGAATGAGATTGTTAAGCACTGGCTTATGACGGGTATGTTTGCAAATGATCCGGAGTCAGAAACAAAAGCAACTCATGTATGCTCAGAACTGAACAATCATCATACAACTTACACTCATTCGAGACACATCCATTTCGATAAAGCTCAGAAAATTGGATTGAATGTTACAGAGTTGGAAAGTGATCAAGTCCTCCAGGATTTGGTTTTGACTATCCATCACAGTTACATGCACTCGTTTGGTGGAGCGCCTCTCGCAAAGATCATAGAAAACCATAATGGGAACGCTATGATTTGGAATATGCAATCGTAATAACTTACTTACACACTATATAAAGCCTCGCATATGCGGGGCTTTTTTATGCGCTTCGCACGCGCACCATGAAGAGAGTCTTTCAGTAGTGAGCCTGGGTGATGCCGTTAGGTTGCGTTTACCTCTCGGGCGGCATTGCCGTGCGACAGGCTCACGTCTAAAAGGAAACGCACATGAAGTATCAGCTTGCAAAATTGTATCGCGGTGATTGTTTCTTCGGGTATGGAATAGCCGTAGGTGGCTTGCTTATTGATGGTCAGGTTTCAACGGTGATAGAAACTGCGCCAAACGAAATGCCGAAAGTTATTGCGACATTTAATCTCAGCAATGAACATTCCGAAAAACAACCACGAATTGATTTAGACAACCCAAGAGCTTCTAACGAATTCCAGATTGTAATCCATCCAGATAAGACATTAACCGTTGAGCAGTTAAAAGAGTTGCGAGAAACGGTGAAAGGATTTCTTACCAAGCATAATTTGTCTGGTGGTGGCGCATGGACGTCTTTATAAGCGGAATTAGGTTTGTACCAGAAAGCGCCAATTCATCGCGCATAGGAATAGCAATTACAACCCATAATCGTCCTGAAGTGCTTAAGCGTGCCATTGAGCAGCACATGAAGCATCTTCCATCTGGTGCGCTGGTGGTTGTGATAGACGATGGATCAAGTCCTGCTGCAATAGTTCCTAATGGGGTTAAGTTGGTACGTCATGATCAATCACTCGGCATTGTCGCCTCTAAGAACGCCAGCCTGACAGCGCTGGTGGACGCCGGGTGTGAGCATCTTTTCCTGTGGGATGATGACGCATGGCCAATAGCTGATAACTGGCATCTACCCTACATCGAGTCACCAGAGCCCCATCTGGCTTATCAGTTTCTTGACCTCACTGGCCCACGAAAGATTAACGATATGACTGTCCTGTACAGGGATGATAAGCATATCGCTTACACCGGGCAGCGCGGTGTAATGCTGTACTACCACCGCAGCGCCATTGATAAGGTTGGCGGCTTTGATCCGGTATACGGTCGTGGCATGTACGAGCATCCCGATCTGGCGCTTCGTATTCACAACGCAGGGTTATCGACATGGGCCTTCGCTGATGTGGTTGGCTCTGAAAATCTGATTCACTCAATGGATGAGCACGAAGAGGGCTCACGCTCCATCCCTCGGCCTGATCGCGAAGCTTTAGTAAAGCGCAACGTTGGTATTTTCAACGCGAGGCGTGATAGTGGATATACAGCTTTCACTTCTTACCGAAGTAACCCAAATCTTGTTCTGACTACATTACTGACAAGTCAGCCAGATCCACAGCGCACAGGGAGAATGAAACATGATGCTGGCATTCTACAGTCGTGGGTTGATTCAGTGTCTGGTGCAGTGCCGGTTGTCCTGGCGGATGAACTGAAAGTATTACCTTATGGCGTAGAGTTGTACGAAGTTCCTGAGTTGAGCATGAGCCCTTACTTTGCTCGCTGGCTTCACATTTACCAATACCTGCGCTCACATCCTGAATTTGATCTGGTCTGGTGTACTGACGGTACCGATGTCGAGATGCTTAGAGAACCCTGGGCAGAAATGCAGTCGGGTAAAATATATGTTGGGTCTGAGCATAAGACGTATTCCGATGAATGGATGAAGGCCAATCACCATGGAAAAGCATATAGCGACTTCATCGCGCAGCATCGTGATGAACCGCTGTTGAATGCTGGTCTGTTAGGTGGTAGTAGAAAAGATGTGATGGAGTTTGCTCACCGTATCATCCGTCAGCACTACCTGATTGAAAGCCACCGATTCTGGAAGATGGAGACTGCACCCGCCACGTTGGTGGATATGGGCGCTTTCGGAATGGCTGCAAAGTCATTTGGTAATCGAATCGTTACCGGCCCTCTGGTGCATACCATCTTTAAAACGGACGGTTTCGGTAAGGCGTTAGCGTGGTGGAAACACAAATAAGTGACCAGAGATTAATGAATGACTTAAGTCAGCAACAAAGTCTTGATCTGGCAGGGCTAAAAAGCATCAATTGTTTTATTTTTAGCCAGCCAAAACCTTGGCTGGTTACCAAAACTAATCAGGTTCAGGAAGCGTTTGAGAGTGACGTGAGCGAAAAATAATGCTTCTCATGGTTTGTCTGGCGGTCTGAAGGTCTAAGTTTTCAACTGCAATCCTGAGTTGATCATGGATACTCATCAATGAGTTGCAATAACCTGGACGAGTGGGTATTGAGGTTTTAACTTCAATGTTATTTGAAACCAACGCACCAATGGCTTCTAACACATTTTCATTAGTAAGGTTGTTCACGTACTCGGCGCGCAATGGCTGAAATACAAAACCTGTTTCGTCTTGCTTGATTAGTATTTTTGAACGGTCTGGACGCATGTCATCACGAAGGAAAGGCATTACCCGCCAGCCGCAATACCATGTTCGACAAACATCTGGCCTTTCTTCATAGATACCGCAGCCTGTTTGGTTAGACAGGTGAGGACAGCGTGCATCTGCTTTCTTTGTTAACGCTGGGTTTTCAATCCGCAAGTTAATACAGCAAACATTGCACTCATTGCACTGCCGATCTGCTACTAAATGATCACTTAACGACATGTTGGCCTCATTTATGTATTGATAAAATCTCAAGTTTTTTCCGCATTTTATAGATGGGTAATGTTCATTCATATCCTGACAAATGATCAGTAGCCGCCGTTGTGCGGCTATTTTATTGGAGCACGTTGATGGCTAATCAGGTCAAGTTTGTGGTGGTTGGCCATCAAGCCCGCCGCGCCATGGCTACCCGTCTTGTTAATCAACTGGGTGCTCAGTTGCTGATTGATGAAGAGGATCACGGTGCTAACTGGAATCATCGACGCGCGCTGGAATGGGCAGCCAATCAATCATGCCGTGTGGTAGTGCTTGAAGATGATGCTATGCCAGTTGCTGATTTCTGCGAAAAGATTGCTGTATGGCTTGCACGTTATCCGGATGCACTGTGTTCATTTTATCTCGGCACTGGCCGTCCACCACAGTATCAACTGGAGATAGCATCAAAGTTAATAGCAGCTGATAAGGCCAGAGCTGACTTCATTACATTGCCGCGTCTTATTCATGGCGTCTGCTACAGCGTACCTCAGCAACATATCAAGAGAGTGCTGGATAAATGGAACCACAGCAAAGCAGCAGACTATGCAGTCGGTGATGCTTACGGTGGCCCTGTTGTCTATCCATGCTACTCACTCGTTGACCACGCTGATGGACAGCAAGTAGAACCAGCCAGAGACAATCAGCCAAGAACAGAACGCCGCAAAGCATGGAGGTTACATGTCTAAGTTAAAGACACTACATCCTCGCCTGAAAGCTATCGACACCAGACGAATAAAGCCTGTCTATGGTGAGAATCGTCGAGTGAGTGGAAGCGCAAGGGTAAGCCTTAAGCGTCGTATCTATGGCATGCGCAGGATGCGCCAGACGGCGGGAGTGGATTAAAAAGTGGACGAGGATTGCCTATGAACGATCAGCAGGTAAACGAACTAACGGCGGCACTGAAAGCGCTGGCAACGTCTCAACTGAAACAGGCAGAAGCGATAAACCGTCTGGCTCAGGCGGATGAAACACTGATATCTCTGATTGCAAAAACGCTCGTTGATGAATTTGATGATGAGCTGCCACCGCAGACCTATCTTGATGGTAAGCCGAGGTAATCGTGGAGTTTGCTAAACTGCGTCACCGCATCACTATTCAGCGACGAATATCTGTCCAGTCACCAACCACAGGGGCAATGGAATATACCTGGAACAACGTGGCAGATGTTTATGCCAGCGTGGTTTCTTCATCAGTCCGTGACTTCATTGCAGCTCAAGCCGAAAACGTAAAAGTAACGGCCAGAATCACTATCCGATACCGGGAAGATATTCAGGAGAAAGACCGTATTCTTTTCCGTGGCAAAATCTACAGCATTGAGGGGATTCTTCCTGACCCTGATAGTGGACTCGAATATCTCACGCTTCCGTGCTCAGAGGGGGTAACCCAGGAGTGAACGTTACCTTCCTTCCTGTCTCGCGTTTCAAACGTCGTTTTGTCAAAGTGGAGTTCTGGAAGTGACTATCAGAATTTATCCTTCACAACTGCCTGGCGAGCCACTCGAAACTCATGAACATGGCGCAGTAACTATCCATCAGTGGCTTGCGAAGAACGTTCAGGGCTATAAGCCTGATATGAAGCACCCGATCACCGTTGATGTTGATGGAGAGAACATACCGCCTCAGGCATGGTTTGAATTTGCTATCAAATCAGACAGTGATGTCAGAATTTACCCTGTCCCTTATGGCGCTGTAGCTCTTGCCTGGATTGCCGTTGCTGTATCAGTTGCATCAGTTGCGTATGCTCTTTTCTTTGCTCCTGGTGTTGGTGACCTTGGCGGTTATTCATCAGGAACGGGAAACCCTCTTGATGTAAATCCTGCTAAAGCGAATAACGCAAAATTGGGCGACCCGATACGTGAGTTATTTGGACGAAGCCGTATTTATCCTGACTATGCAGTGCAGCCTGTAACAAGATTCTCAGTTGATGATCCAACGGTAATGACAGTTGAAATGTTCGTTGTTATGGGGAGAGGGCGTTTTTCATTTGGGGATGGCGATATTCGTGTAGGGTCAACCCCAATTGCCTCTCTTGGCGATGGGTTTAACTACACAGTGTATCAACCCGGGCAAAACGTTAGTGGAGATCAACGATCAGAAAACTGGTTCAATTCCACAGAGGTTGGGGGAACCGCATCTGGTTCTGGTCTTGATATGGCGCAAACCGCGCCGGATACGGAAGATGTTGTTGCTAATTCGCTAACCGTTTCCGGACCGACAATAACATTTAATGGGCTGAGCACGGATGATGGAGATGAAACAACAAATGACCTTCCAGATACATGGACTGTTGGTGCAATTGTTGAGTTAATTGTTCCTGATTCCTATGTGGTAACTAATGATGGTGCTTACAGCAGAATTACCAGTGACACGCTTGAGGAAATAGCTCCTTATATTGGGATGCCAGTAACTCTCTGGTACAACAGCATTGATTACCAACTATTCATTGCTGATTTTATACCTCACTCTGAACCAGTCGGCGAAGATGTGATTACCGCATCAATAACCCTCGCTTACGATAGCGCTACCGGGACTCCGTTCACCGGGATTCCTGAGGGTTATGTCAGGCTATCTGTTTCCCATTCTGGAAGCGAATATAAGATTCTTGAGATAGATGGTAGCTCTGTAACTCTGGAGCGGGTTATTAATGGCAGCGTTGATCCGTCATGGCCTGGATTTTCACCGCGCACAGTTCTTGATTTTGAAGCCAACGGTTTAAATGAGAACGATAGTTGGATGGGACCTTTTCTGGCGTGCCCAGAAAATGAAGTTGTTGATATGTTAGAAGTAAACTTCTTCTTCCCAAACGGAATTTGTGGGTATAACAAAAAAGGGAACAAACAATACCGTGAGGTGAAGTGGGAGATTCAGTACCGGCCATATGGTTCAGGCGTCGGGTGGATAAGTAAAACCGGATCGTACTACCTGCAGAATATCAATGGACTGGGATTCACCGAACGAGTCACGCTGGATGCGCCTGCTCTGGTAGAGGTCAGAGCTCGCCGCACGAACGAGCAGGGTCAGGATAACAGTCGTGATAATATGTACTGGCAGTCATTACGAGGACGTTTGTTGTCACGACCGGCATTTTATTCTGGCGTCACTACAATGGCGGTTACGGTGGAAACGGGCGGTAAACTTGCAGCGCAGTCAGATCGCCGCGTAAATATTGTCGCCACACGAATTTATGATTCTGGTGTGTCAAGGAGCATTTCTGGGGCTCTGTATCATATAGGTAATGAGTTGGGGCTGGCGATGGACCATGAAGCTATTGACTCACTAGAAACTACTTACTGGACCCCTGGCAGCGAATTCTTTGACTATGCAACCACGGATTCTGTTTCTGCGCTGGAGATGCTTCAGAAGGTGACAAATGTAGGGAAAAGCTACTTCCTTCTTACCGATGGTCTGGCATCTGTAGCAAGGGAAGGTGTGAAAACGTGGACGGGAATAATCAGCCCACAGGAGATGACTGATCCGCTTCAGACTGCTTTCGTTGCTCCGTCAGCAGATGACTATGATGGTGTGGATGTTACATATATCAACGGCACTACATGGGCTGAAGAGACGGTGCAGTGCAGAACATCAGATAACCCTACTCCGGTAAAGACTGAGGACTATACGCTTGATGGTGTTCTTGATCAGGACCGCGCTTATCAGATAGGTATGCGAAGACTGATGAAGTATCGACAGCAACGTCTTACTCACACGACTACAACGGAAATGGATGCTCTCTGCTATAACGTTGGTGACAGGATTATCTTTACTGATGACATTCCAGGTAGCAAAACAATAAGCACGTTGATTGAGACTATGAGCACTAGTAACGGTGTAACGACTGTAACGGTATCTGAACCTCTAGACTGGACATTTACAAACCCAAGAGCCCTGATTCGCTATCAGGATGGTTCAGCTTCAGGTTTGCTCGTTGCCACCAGAATTGGAGACAATGAATTATCAGTGCCTGAACAACCAGAGTTCGGTAATATCATGCTTAACAACCCTGCAATAGAACCACCACGTTTAATATTCTGCGAATCTTCACGTGTAGGATATAGCGGTATCATTTCAGAGATAGCGCCTCAATCTGATGGTACATGCCAGGTAACTGCAAAAGAATATCGCGACTCCTTCTATCAGTACGACAATGCCGTTTATCCCGGCGATGTAGTTAATCTAAATAATTAAAGATACCCGCCTCGGCGGGTTTTTTCTTATGAGGCTCATATGACGACTTATAACACCGGCAATCCGCTGGGGTCTGCTGCTGCAAAAGATTTGTACGATAACGCTCAAAACCTTGATCACCTGTCTAATGATCAAGTTAATGAAACGTGGGGTGACCGCTTTGGCAAACCACGGATGACCTGGTATGGGATGGAAAAAAGTTACCAGGAAAAACTGGCGTCAATGGGATGGACATTGATGGACTCATTCCAGGATGGAGCAAATTTAACAAGGGCAGATGAAGCGCTTCACTGGAAACTTCCTGATGGAAATGGTGAATATTACCGCTGGGATGGTGAGCTTCCTAAAACCGTTCCGGTTGGCTCAACTCCTGCATCAACTGGCGGTGTAGGCCCGGGTGCGTGGGTTAGTGTTGGAGATGCGTCACTACGAAGTGATCTTGCAAGTCATGCAAGCGGTGAAGGCGCTGAATTGGTGGCATTAAAGCAGCAAGTTTCTAATGCGAAAGAGCGCACTGTTTATGACTGGATTGCTGATATCATAACTGCAAAGGATGGGGATAGTATTGTTGCAGATGGTATAAATAATGATGCTGTTGGTATAAATGCTTTTCTACCTGTACTGGCAGCAGCGAATCGTGAACTCCTTTTAGTGCCCGGCGTTTATTTGTTAAACGATGACATTACAATAGATATACCGGTAACGTTCCACCCCGGAGCAATCATTAAGCCACGAAACGGCGCTCAGGTTACATTTAACGCAGAAATTACGGCTGGTAAATACCAGATATTTGATACCGAGGACGATTTTTATGCAGAACCTGAAGCAATGACATCTATAAAAATAACAGGGGGTGACGTCCGTCCAGAGTGGTTTGGAGCCACAACGACTAGTGATGTCGGAAATATACTTAATATTGTGGATTCTTCTTCTGCATTCAGAAAGGCATTTAGGGCTACAACTGGTGATTTCAAACCTATTGACTCTACGAATCTCAAATCAGAGTTTATATGTAAAAAAATAGAGCTATCAAATGGTCATTATAGGCTTGATAAACCAACCATACACGGCTTCTACAAAAACAATAAATTCTATAAGGTTAATGGTGGTGGATATGTAGGGAAAGGAATGGGTAGCTCTATTCTTGTTTACACCGATCTCCAATATGAAGGAAATGCTTTCTTTGATTTTTCATATGGATCGTGGGAAATGCATGAACTGTCAGGATTCAAATGCACAGCTTACAATCCACTAGAAGATGACCCATATTACGCAAGGGTGGGAGCTATAATGCTTTTCGGCTCAACAGACTCATTGATAACAAATGAAATATGGGCTTCTGGAGCAAAATATATCCGCAACGATCCTGATGGCACAAGGAGAGGAGGGGTTGGCATACAATTTGAATCATTAGTTGATCATTCATTTTGTAACCTCCTTGTTGAACATTGCATCAACGGCATCGCCTTTAGTTCGTGCATAAGTACGGGCGTAAACATTAAAGGGTTTACTAATACTGTTTCTGATTTTGCATTTGGTAATTTCATTCCTGACTGGCCTCCAGTAAGCGAGCAGACAACGTCTAATTTAATATGTATCAGCGGACTCGAAAGCAAAGCATGCAGTGCAACACCGTTGTTCTTTGGAACTAATGAAAATAATGTGGTTATTTATGGTATTATTGTTGATGGAAGGGCAGAAGCATCTTTATCAACAGTAACGTATCAAGTCATTGGTATATCTAAATCGGGCGGAGCGCACGGGACTATTTCTGGGATCGCAGTTAATACAAACTATGGGTTAATAGATGATATTGGCACAGGAATGGCTGGAGGTGATGGGAAAACACTAAACTTAAATTTTACTATTAGTGGAGTATACGGGGCTATAGGTTCTGAATTTGCCGTCATTAATATAAAAAATCCAACATCCAGGATAAATGCGACGCTAAATTTAAGCAACAGCTCATTACCTGCAATATTAAGTTACTCATCGCACTCTACCCTCAGCCTCTCAAGCTTAGATGTGGCCGGAGGCACACAAGATGCATTATTAGAAGTAAAGAGTGGAAATTTAATAATTAATAGCTTAGATGATAGCAGTTCCACGTATGGCAAGCTTGCATATGTTGAAAATTCGGTCTTAATAATGCCTCCGATTATAGTCTCAACCAACAGAGGCATTATAAAAGGTACTGGCGGTCAAATAAAAACAGCTTCCATTATTGATTTTACATAAATTCATAAACAAGCCCTTAAAGGGCTTGTTTCTTTCCGTATAAATATTTGTAGGCCTTTATTGTAGTAAAATAAGATATTAGCAAGCATATTATGGTATAAACTATAGTATCGACTGGATTGTGTAAATATATTGGCATTCCCAACATATTAAATGTTGAATAAATCAAAGTCTTTATTAATTGCTCTGTTCCACATAGCACCAAGGTAGAACGGCCTATCTCCAGTATGGGGGGTAATGTTATAAATTTTGATAGCATTATATTTGGTATAAATAACAGCACTGTAATAACAAATGATAGAATTATTCTCATCGTCTCGCTATGGATATTGTGGTAATGACTCCAACTTATTGATAGTGTTTTATGTTCAGATAATGCCCGATGACTTTGTCATGCAGCTCCACCGATTTTGAGAACGACAGCGACTTCCGTCCCAGCCGTGCCAGGTGCTGCCTCAGATTCAGGTTATGCCGCTCAATTCGCTGCGTATATCGCTTGCTGATTACGTGCAGCTTTCCCTTCAGGCGGGATTCATACAGCGGCCAGCCATCCGTCATCCATATCACCACGTCAAAGGGTGACAGCAGGCTCATAAGACGCCCCAGCGTCGCCATAGTGCGTTCACCGAATACGTGCGCAACAACCGTCTTCCGGAGCCTGTC
>NZ_JAOWHJ010000042.1:0-7433 GCF_030332695.1 Citrobacter sp. Cpo089
AAATCGGTGGAGCTGCATGACAAAGTCATCGGGCATTATCTGAACATAAAACACTATCAATAAGTTGGAGTCATTACCTGAGCAATGGTAGTAGACTATGTAGTTATAATTTGACATTTCAGTTTAAGTTTTTTGACAGGTATAACTGGAATGTTAGTGTCGCAAATTCTGGAGTTCGTTTAGGTAGTATCGTTCCTGTGAATGATACTTTTATGGGGAGGTTTCATCAGGAGTGTCTGGCCAGAGAGTACAATATTTTTGGTGCCATTGAGTCAGAGGTAAAATGGCATGACTGAGCATGGCACTTTATTTTACATGGAAAAAATACTTACTTTCGCTTTAGTTTGTGCCTTTTGTTATATGCTGTATATTATTTCGGTTTGCTGGTTACCCGTACGTGAAAGTCATTATCTTCTGGTTGTACAATGGTGCCGTAACGATGATTCAAATACCCACTATGCAAAGAATTTATCCTGGCATGGTTTATATGTTTATTTGGAGAAATCGTCTGGGAATATTATTGTAAGGGAAATGAACACTCCTCTACACGATCCATTTCAGCCTTATCGGTACGTTTACCGTAAAATTGCACATGAAAATGATATATCCTTGGTCGCAGAGAAATGGGGGGTAATTAAGTGTCAGGAAAAAAATAAAGCGCTCATTGGTTCATCTGGTTATTCTTTTTTATGGAGACATGGCCAATGAACACTTTTATAAGACGAGCTACTATAAAAATATTTTTTTTACTAAGTATAATGTTTATCTGTATTTTTTCTATTAACTCAGTTGAAAGATATAACAATATTGTTAGTTTTAAAATTCACAATAAGATAGTTTATACATTGGAAAAGATGAAGAATGATAGTGATGATGATCTTAAAATTAATATTTATAGTTCAAGGTTGAACTGGGTTTTAGGACAAACCTGTTTCTCAGAGAATATAGAATCACAGCAAAAAGGGGAAATGGAATTATATAATTGGGGTGTGGGGATAATCGAAAATGAAACCATCACCTTAAAAAATAATGGAAGAGAATTGATTTTTTCAGTTATAGGCTGCAATACTTAAGGAACCCTGCCAGAGCAGGGCTCTCTAATAAGACTTAGCGACGAACAGCGATCGCTTCAATCTCGATTTTCACGTCTTTCGGCAGACGGGCAACTTCTACGCAAGAACGCGCAGGGAAGGTCGCGTTGTGTTCGGTGAAGAATGCTTCGTAGGTCGCGTTTACAGTTGCGAAATCGTTCAGGTCTTTAACGAAAACGGTCGTTTTTACGATGTCGCCCACTTTCAGGCCTGCTGCTTCAACGATAGCTTTTACGTTTTCCAGCGACTGACGTGCCTGAGCGGACACGTCTTCCGCTACGGCACCGGTTTTCGGATCGACCGGGATCTGACCGGAAGTGATTACCATGCTACCCAGGTCAACGCCCTGAACGTATGGGCCGATTGCTGCTGGTGCATTTTCCGTCGCGATAGTCTTGCTCATGATTTCTCCTGAATTACAGCGGTAGTAGAATGTTCCCGCTCATTATAGGGAGCCGGGATCTCATAACCAACCCCAATTAGTTGGCCAGCACCACATAATGCGAAAACTCTTTTTCACAGTATTTGCATTTGAGTGCGATGTCATCAGCGCGCTTTTTCACTGCAAAACTGGAAGATACTGGTTCAGCATGGCTGATACAGTTGCTGTTTGGGCAAACCAGTACGTTGTCGATACGCTCAGGCAGGCTCGGACGTGATTTACCCACCACGTCGTAATCGTCAATGCGGTTTACCGTTGCCTGCGGGGCGTACAGGGAGAGCTGGTTTACCTGCTCATCGGTCAGGAACGTGTTTTCAATTTTAATCAGGTCCTTACGGCCCATCTCGCCTGACGGCAGGTTCAGACCGATGGTGATACGTTGGTCGGTTTCCGTCAGTTTGAACAGCGTCAGCAGCTTAAAACCAACCTGTGCGGGAATATGGTCAATCACGGTGCCACGTTTGATGGCTTCAACCTGCAGTTTGTTATCGTGTGTCATCTCTTTTTCTCCCTTACAGTGCCAGTTCGCTATTCAGTACCAGTGCCAGTAACGCCTGGCGGGCGAAGATGCCGTTGCCAGCCTGCTGGAAATACCAGGCGTGTGGCGTCTTGTCGACGTCGGTGGTGATCTCATCGATACGCGGCAGCGGATGCAGTACCTTCATGTTTGCTCTGGCGCCGTTCAGATCGCTGGCGCGCAGAACAAACTGCGCTTTCACGTTGGCGTATTCGGACGGGTCCAGACGCTCTTTTTGTACGCGGGTCATGTAGAGGATATCGACCTCCGCCATCACCTCTTCAATAGTGCCGTGCAGGCTCCAGGCGATACCTTTTTCATTCAACATATCCAGAATATATTGCGGCATGGCCAACGCGTCCGGGGCGATGAAGTAGAAACGGTTACCTTCAAACTTCGCCAGCGCCTGGGTCAGGGAATGGACGGTGCGGCCATATTTCAGGTCACCCACCATGGCGATGTGAAGATTGTCCAGGCGACCCTGAGTTTCCTGAATGGTGAACAGATCCAGCAGCGTTTGGGTGGGATGTTGGTTGGAGCCGTCGCCTGCGTTCAGTACCGGAACGTTACCGGAGAACTCCGTAGCCAGACGCGCGGCGCCTTCCTGCGGATGGCGCATTACGATGGCGTCGACATAGGTGCTGATGACGGAAATGGTATCGGCCAGTGTTTCACCTTTTTTGCCCAGAGAGGTGTTGCTGCTGTCAGAGAAACCCACCACGCTGGCGCCCAGGCGGTGCATGGAGGTTTCAAAGGATAAACGGGTGCGGGTTGAGGCTTCAAAGAAGCAGCTGGCGATAACCTTATGCTTTAACAGCTCCGGCTGTGGGTTAGCTTTTAATTTCGCCGCCGTTGCGAGGACCAGATTGAGGTCATCGCGGCTGAGGTCGTTTATGGAAATGATGTGTTTTTGATAGAGCGGATTAGCCATGTTTATCTCCTGACGCCTGGGCAAAAAAAAAGCCCCTCAATTGAGGGGCTCGGAATGGGTGATCAACGGAAAGAAAAACGGCAGGCCAGCGTCCTTTTTCAGACGCGGTAAGACAAAATGTCGTACACACTGAACCATACATCCTCCCGGCAAATTGTCCGCGATTATACTCAGCTCCGTTATGGGATCAAGCGAAAAATGCACAAATTATTCATCGCAAACGATTCTCATGAATATTCATTCACCCTGAATGCCAAACAGTAACAATGAGATAAACATGCGTTGACGCAAAATATCGGCAAATAGCAGTAGTATGGCAGACCATTTTTTCGTATAACAACTAAAATGAAACGATGTTTTAATTAAGGGGTTTGAGATGATTGTCGGCAATATTCACAACCTGGATGCCTGGCTGCCGGAAGAGCTGCGTCAGGCGATTGAACACATTAAAGCGCATGTGACGGATGAGACGGAAAAAGGTAAGCACGACATCGACGGCGATCGTCTGTTTTATCTGATTGCTGAAGATATGACGGAGCCGTTTGCACAGCGCCGCGCCGAGTATCACGCGCGCTATCTGGATATTCAGATCCTGCTCAAAGGTCAGGAAGGCATGACCTTCAGCACGCAGCCTGCGGGCGCGCCGGAAACTGACTGGCTGGCGGATAAAGATATCGCCTTCCTGCCGGAAGGGGTACAGGAGAAAACGGTGGTGCTGAACGAAGGTGATTTCGTGGTGTTTTATCCGGGCGAAGTGCATAAACCGCTGTGCGCGGTCGGTGCTCCAGCGCTGGTACGCAAAGCCGTGGTGAAAATGCGGGTGGCATAAGCGTATTTGCCGGGGGCGGCTTCGCCTTACCCGGCCTACGGGAGCGCGGTTGTAGGCCGGATAAGATGCTCAGCATCGCCATCCGGCATTCTTTTCATCCATGCCCTCACTTCGCCAGCGTCGCCACCATCACCGCTTTGATGGTGTGCATCCGGTTTTCCGCCTGATCAAATACGATACTGGCGGGGGATTCAAAGACCTCATCGGTCACTTCCATTCCGCCGTGCAGACCATATTCCTGTGCCATTTGTTTGCCAAGCGTGGTTTGATCGTCATGAAACGCGGGCAGGCAGTGCAGGAATTTCACCTGCGGATTGCCGGTCAACGCCATCATCGCGCTATTAACCTGGTACTTACGCAGCAGCGCAATACGTTCGGCCCACTTCTCTTTTGCTTCGCCCATTGATACCCAGACGTCGGTATAGATGAAGTCCGCGTCTTTCACGCCAGTGGCGACATCTTCA
The DNA here is from genome assembly GCF_030332695.1 of Citrobacter sp. Cpo089. Taxonomy (NCBI): domain Bacteria; kingdom Pseudomonadati; phylum Pseudomonadota; class Gammaproteobacteria; order Enterobacterales; family Enterobacteriaceae; genus Citrobacter; species Citrobacter sp. Cpo089. Next base: position 4,275 of record NZ_JAOWHJ010000042.1, read on the forward strand.
GTCAGCGTAATATTGCCGCCGTTTTTCTGCGCCAGCGCTTTGCACTCCGCAACCAGACTTTCTTCCGGCCAGCAGGCCTGCGGTGCGACCAGGCGCAGATCCAGCCCGGTTAACGCGGCGGCTTCCAGCATGGAATTGCCCATATTGTTGCGGGCATCACCGGTGTAGACCAGCGTCATCTCATTAAACGCTTTACCCGGCAGGTGTTCCTGCATAGTTAACAGATCCGCCAGCAGTTGAGTGGGGTGAAACTCGTTGGTTAATCCGTTCCACACCGGAACTCCGGCATATTCCGCCAGCGTCTCGACAATCTCCTGACCGTGACCCCGATACTGAATACCGTCGTACATGCGGCCGAGCACGCGGGCGGTGTCTTTGATCGACTCTTTATGGCCAATCTGGCTGCCGCTTGGCCCGAGATACGTCACGCGCGCGCCCTGATCGTATGCGGCAACTTCGAAAGAGCAACGGGTACGGGTTGAGTCTTTTTCGAAGATGAGCGCGATGTTTTTACCGGTGAGCTTAGCGACTTCAGTGCCGTTTTTCTTATCTGCCTTCAGCTGTGCGGCGAGCTGGAGCAGTGACGTGAGTTCAGCAGAGGTGAAATCAAGCAGTTTCAAAAAATGTTTCTGATAAAACGCAGACATGGTTCCCTCACATGGCTTAGGCTATTTATTGAATTAAAATTCAATTTATATGGATGTTTATTCATTTGCAACCTTGTTTAACAAATCTTTCCTGGAAAGGTGGAGGCAATGACAGTGGTATGTGACAATAAGAGTATCGGCAGGACATTATGAGGAACGAGCCATGGCAAACCCGGAACTACTGGAAGAACAGCGTGAAGAAACGCGCTTGATTATTGAAGAGCTACTCGAAGATGGCAGCGATCCAGATGCGCTGTACACCATCGAGCATCACCTTTCCGCGGATGACTTCGAAACCCTGGAAAAAGCGGCAGTAGAAGCCTTCAAGCTGGGTTATGAAGTGACCGAGCCGGAAGAGCTGGAAGTGGAAGAAGGCGACACGGTTATTTGCTGTGACATTCTGAGCGAATGTGCACTGAATGCGGAGTTGATTGATGCTCAGGTTGAGCAACTGATGAACCTGGCTGAAAAATATGATGTGGAATACGACGGTTGGGGTACCTATTTTGAAGACCCGAACGGCGAAGAAGGTGAAGACGGCGACGATGAAGACCTCGTCGACGAAGATGATGACGGCGTGCGTCACTAAGTCATCTACTGACCTGCGGTAGCCCAGGCTGCCGCAGGCCAAGGACAACGTATGGATTACCTGCAAATACTTTCCCCGATCTACAACTTCCTGCACTGTAAAACGCCCCAGGCCTGGCTTGATAAAGCGCGAGACCCAGCGAATCTGCCTCTGTTATTGACCGATCACCTCGTCTGTGAGCTGAAAGCGGCGCAAACGGCGATGCTGCTGGTGCGTAAGTATGTCGCGGATAAACAGGGATCGCAGGCGCTGCTGGACTGGCTGAAGCCCTATGAAGCGTTTGCTTTCAGAGAAGGGGATGAGCCGGATTTTATCGCGCTGAATAAACAGATAAGCAAAAGCGTGATGCCGCAAACCGACGACCCGTGGGGACGCAAGCTTATCGACAGCATGGTTTTGCTGATCAAAGAAGAGCTGCATCATTTCTGGCAGGTGCGTGAGGCGATGATGAGCCGCAACATTCCCTATATCAAGATTACCGCCAGCCGTTACGCCAAAGGCATGCTCAAAGAGGTACGCACCCATGAGCCTTTAACGCTAATCGATAAACTGATTTGCGGGGCTTACATTGAGGCGCGTTCCTGCGAACGGTTCGCCGCGCTGGCGCCGTATCTGGATGATGATCTGCAGGCGTTTTATCTGTCGCTATTGCGATCCGAGGCCCGACACTATCAGGATTACCTGGCGCTGGCGCAGCAGGTTTCAGCCGATGATATCAGTAGCCGGGTGCGGTTTTTTGGCGAAGTAGAAGCCGCGTTGATCACCTCTCCTGACGATGAATTCCGCTTCCACAGCGGTGTGCCGGCCTGAAGGCATCCTGTTAAATGTGAAGATACGTTAGAAACGGCCGGGTTTCCCGGCCGTAGATCTTACATAAATGGCAGTGCCGTCGCTGTGCCACGCGAGATAATTGCAAACGCACCGGTGTCCAGAGGAATGTCATCGTTAGTAAGATCCAATTCATCAAGGTTGCCGATAACAACGGTTTGTTCGATCTGATAACGCAGAAGTCGTATTCTCAACCATGGATAGGCCAGACCACATGTGATCATCGTTATGAAGGTTATCAGTAGCAGATATAGGGCCACTCTGGTGAATCTCAACGATGAGTGAAAGTGAATACTATCCGCGAGTGCCAGGTGATTGAATGTGTAATTACGCAATGCTGAAAAAGCGTAAGCGGACGAGAACAGAATACCTACAAAATATAGTAGGTATGTCAATGTAAGTGTTCTTTGCGCACCGGACAATAGCGCGAATAAACCGTAATTATAGATGTCATGAAAAAGCGAATTCATAATATTTACAATGACAGCTATAAAGGGGGTCTGGATAATTAATGCGATCAATAAAATAATAATGCATCTTGATGCTTTAATATTTATAGTGAAGCGATGAATACCAAACTTATACTTATTGGCAAGAAGCATTATCCAGTTACGGTAAACAACACCGTTAAGTATGAATATGGCTATTACGAACAGTACGATCAGGCAAACTATTAACGAAACCATTGGTTCGAGGTCTGATGGCCATAGTAGCTGCATGAGACCGATAAAAACAATAGACATCAGGTGATGCTGCCAACTTACTGATTTAGTGTATGATGGTGTTTTTGAGGTGCTCCAGTGGCTTCTGTTTCTATCAGCTGTCCCTCCTGTTCAGCTACTGACGGGGTGGTGCGTAACGGCAAAAGCACTGCCGGACATCAGCGCTATCTCTGCTCTCACTGCCGTAAAACATGGCAACTGCAGTTCACTTACACCGCTTCTCAACCCGGTACGCACCAGAAAATCATTGATATGGCCATGAATGGCGTTGGATGCCGGGCAACTGCCCGCATTATGGGCGTTGGCCTCAACACGATTTTACGTCACTTAAAAAACTCAGGCCGCAGTCGGTAACCTCGCGCATACAGCCGGG
>NZ_JAOWHJ010000043.1:0-43413 GCF_030332695.1 Citrobacter sp. Cpo089
CCCCGCTGACCCGGCGGCTTGTAATCCGTTGTTCCGTGTCAGTGGAGGCGCATTATAGGGAGTTATTTCAGGCTGACAAGTTAAAAATATAAAAAACCTATCAAGCGATTACTTTTCAATCAATACGTCCATTTCCGCCTGGATTTTAAACAAAAACGAGCCCCGCAGGGCCCGTTTATTGTTGTTTTGTGACTTACTGCACTGCCACTATGCGATCGTCATTCACTTCCAGACGAATCGTTTTGCCCGGAATCAGTTCACCAGACAGAATTTGCTGCGCCAGCGGGTTTTCGATCTGCTGCTGGATAGCACGTTTCAATGGACGCGCGCCATACACCGGATCGTAACCATTCGCGCTCAGCAGTTTAAGCGCCTCGTCAGAAATATGGATTTCATAGCCACGCTCTTCCAGACGTTTGTACAGACGCTGCAACTGGATCTGAGCAATAGAAGCAATATGCTGCTCACCCAGCGGGTGGAACACAACAACCTCATCTATACGGTTGATGAATTCCGGGCGGAAGTTATTGCTCACAACGCCCAGCACCATATCTTTCATATGGCCGTAATCCAGCTCACCGAAGCGTTCCTGGATCAGATCGGAACCCAGGTTTGAGGTCATAATGACAACCGTATTACGGAAGTCGACCGTTCTCCCCTGTCCGTCAGTCAGACGACCATCATCAAGCACCTGCAGCAGAATGTTGAACACATCCGGATGCGCCTTCTCCACTTCATCCAACAAGATGACAGAGTAAGGACGACGACGTACTGCTTCCGTCAGGTAACCACCTTCTTCATAACCGACATATCCCGGAGGTGCCCCGACCAAACGAGACACGGAGTGTTTCTCCATAAACTCGGACATATCGATACGCACCATTGCATCGTCACTGTCGAACATAAAGTTTGCCAGCGCTTTGCACAGTTCGGTTTTACCGACACCGGTTGGACCAAGGAACAGGAATGAACCAATCGGACGATTCGGATCGGACAAGCCCGCACGGCTACGACGGATGGCGTTAGAAACGGCTTCCACCGCTTCGTTCTGACCAATTACGCGGCTGTGCAGCTCCTGCTCCATACGCAATAGTTTTTCCCGTTCGCCTTCCAGCATGCGAGCAACTGGGATCCCGGTCCAGCGCGCCAGCACCTCAGCAATTTCTGCATCCGTGACTTTATTACGCAGCAGACGCATGGTTTTGCCTTCAGACTGGGTAGCTGCTTCCAGCTGTTTTTCCAGTTCAGGAATTTTGCCGTACTGCAGTTCAGACATCCGCGCCAGGTCGCCAACGCGGCGCGCCTGTTCGATGGCGATTTTTGCCTGCTCCAGCTCAGCCTTGATAGTTTGCGTTCCCGAGAGGGAAGCTTTTTCAGCTTTCCACTCTTCCTCTAACTCAGAATACTGGCGTTCTTTGTCGTCCAGCTCTTCGTTGAGCATATCGAGACGTTTTTTACTTGCCTCATCAGACTCTTTCATTAATGCCTGCTGTTCCAGTTTGAGCTGGATAATACGGCGGTCGAGTCTGTCGAGTTCCTCCGGCTTGGAGTCAATCTGCATACGAATGCTGGATGCCGCTTCGTCAATAAGATCGATAGCTTTATCCGGCAACTGACGATCGGCAATATAGCGGTGAGACAGCGTAGCTGCCGCAACAATCGCCGGGTCAGTAATCTGCACATGATGGTGCAGTTCATAACGTTCTTTCAGGCCACGCAAGATTGCGATGGTGTCTTCCACTGAAGGTTCAGCCACAAACACTTTCTGGAAACGACGTTCCAGCGCCGCATCTTTTTCGATGTACTGGCGATATTCATCAAGCGTTGTTGCGCCTACGCAGTGCAGCTCCCCACGGGCCAACGCAGGTTTCAGCATGTTCCCGGCGTCCATTGCGCCATCGGCTTTACCCGCCCCAACCATGGTATGCAATTCGTCGATAAACAGAATGACGTTGCCTTCCTGTTTCGAGAGATCGTTCAGCACACCTTTTAAGCGTTCTTCAAACTCACCACGATATTTGGCCCCAGCCACCAGCGCGCCCATATCCAGCGCCAGTACACGACGGCCTTTTAAGCCTTCCGGCACTTCACCATTGATGATGCGTTGGGCCAGCCCTTCAACGATGGCGGTTTTACCGACACCGGGTTCACCGATTAACACCGGGTTATTTTTAGTACGACGTTGCAGCACCTGAATGGTACGGCGAATTTCTTCATCACGGCCGATGACCGGATCGAGTTTGCCCTGTTCGGCACGTTCGGTCAGATCGACGGTATATTTTTTCAAGGCCTGACGTTGGTCTTCAGCCCCCTGGTCATTCACGCTTTCACCTCCACGCATTTGTTCAATTGCCTGAGTGATATTGGCGGTCGTCGCGCCTGCTGATTTTAATAAATCGGTCAGCGTACCGCGTGACTCAAGCGCCGCCAGAACGAACAGTTCTGACGAAATAAAGTTGTCCCCACGTTTTTGCGCCAGCTTGTCGCAAAGATTCAGTACACGCACCAGTTCCTGAGAAGGCTGCACATCGCCGCCGGTACCTTCTACCTGTGGCAAACGGCTCAACGCCTGGTCAATGGCTGTACGTAACTGGCCAGCATTAATGCCAGCAGACGTTAATAAAGGACGTACCGATCCCCCTTCCTGATTCAGCAAGGCGCTCATTAGATGAAGTGGTTCGATAAATTGATTGTCGTGCCCCAATGCGAGTGACTGGGCATCGGCAAGAGCAAGCTGGAATTTATTAGTAAGACGATCCAGACGCATAACTCCTCCCATAACAGGTCAAAATTGCTACTGGAGATTAAATGAGGTCATCCCTCAATTATTCAAGGTGAATGACCTGAATTATGTGAAAAGAATATTACACGTACCGGATCGTCTTGATTCTTTAGGTTATATCAGCCAAATAAAACTTGCCATACGACCCGTGGTATTGTCACGACGATAAGAGAAGAACGTCTCACTTTCGCTGAAGGTGCAACGGTCGCCACCGTAGAGATTCTCCACGCCGACATTGGCCAGGCGCTGACGGGCAAGCTGGTAGATATCCGCCAGATACTTGTCGCCGCGCGGCACAAATGCAAGGTCCGCTTGCGGATCTTTCGTCATGAACGCCTCGCGGACTTCTGGTCCAACTTCAAACGCGTTTGGACCTATCGCCGGGCCTAGCCAGGCAATAATGTTTTCAGGTTTGTCGGCAAAACACGCCACCGTCTCTTCCAGCACGCCGGCGCATAATCCGCGCCAACCCGCATGGGCAGCAGCAACTTCCGTTCCGGCACGATTGCAAAACAACACCGGCAAACAATCAGCGGTCATCACCGCACACACGGTGCCCGGCGTGTTGCTGTACGACGCATCTGCACGTTTGGAGGCGTAAGGCTCGCCGGTCAGTTTCAGGACATCCTTACCGTGGACCTGCTCCAGCCAGACCGGCTTTGACGGCAGATTGCCCGCAGCAAACAGTCGTTTGCGGTTCTCTTCAACATGCTCCGTGTTATCGCCGCAATGGGCGCCCAGATTCAGCGAATCGTAAGGCGGCATACTGACTCCGCCAATACGGGTAGAACTACACGCCGCGACACCTTGCGGTATCGGCCACTGCGGGACAATTAGCTTACTCATAGCCAGGCAATATCATCCTTGTGTTCTTCGAAATCAGCGCGCATCACTTCAATCAATTGCACCATATCTTGTGGAATCGGCGCATGCCATTCCATTTCGATACCGGAAATCGGGTGATACAAACGCAGCATGGTCGCATGCAGCGCCTGACGGTCGAACTTACGCAGTACGGAGATAAATTCGTCAGAAGCGCCTTTCGGTGGACGTGGACGGCCACCGTAGACCTGATCGCCCACCAGAGGATGAGTGATATGTGCCATGTGCACGCGGATCTGGTGCGTACGTCCGGTTTCCAGACGCAACCGCAGACGCGTGTGCACACGGAAGTGTTCCATAATGCGATAGTGCGTTACCGCCGGTTTCCCCATTGGGTGTACGGCCATGTGCGTACGCTTGGTCGGGTGACGGCTAATCGGTTCCTCAACGGTTCCGCCAGCAGTCATGTGACCAATCGCCACGGCTTCGTACTCACGGGTAATTTCGCGCAGCTGCAACGACTCCACCAAACGTGTTTGCGCCGGAACCGTTTTTGCCACCACCATTAATCCGGTCGTGTCTTTATCCAGACGGTGCACGATACCAGCACGAGGAACATCCGCGATTGGCGGGTAGTAATGCAGTAACGCATTCAATACCGTGCCATCGGGATTCCCGGCGCCCGGATGCACTACAAGGTCACGGGGTTTGTTGATGACAAGAATGTCGTCATCTTCATAAACGATATCCAGTGGGATATCCTGAGGTTCAAAACGAACCTCTTCATCAATTTCTGCGTTGATGGAGACACGCTCTCCACCCAACACTTTTTCTTTCGGTTTATCGCAAAGTTGGTCATTTACCAGTACGCGCTGGTCGAGGATCCATTCTTTTATGCGCGATCGCGAATAATCAGGGAACAATTCGGCCAAAGCCTGATCTAAGCGTTGACCGAGCTGATTTTCGGAGACTGTTGCGGTGAGTTCTACTCGTTGTGCCATAAACTGCTTCTTCGTTTAACGTTGGGTTTTACGGCTTTGCCGTTTAATATAGTGTGCTATTGTAGCTGGTCTTAACCGGGAGCAGGAACAGAGAATCTCCCGTATTACATTTTGAGGAAAGTCAAAACGTCATGACGCGCATGAAATATCTGGTGGCAGCAGCCACGTTGAGCCTGTTTTTGGCGGGTTGCTCTGGTTCAAAGGAAGAGGTGCCCGATAATCCGCCAAATGAAATCTACGCGACTGCTCAGCAAAAGCTGCAGGACGGTAACTGGAAACAGGCAATAACGCAATTGGAAGCGTTGGATAACCGTTATCCATTTGGACCGTATTCTCAGCAGGTGCAATTAGATCTCATCTACGCCTACTACAAAAACGCCGATCTGCCACTTGCTCAGGCTGCTATCGATCGTTTTATCCGTCTTAACCCGACACACCCTAACATTGATTATGTCATGTATATGCGTGGCCTGACCAATATGGCGTTGGATGATAGCGCACTGCAAGGATTCTTTGGTGTTGATCGCAGCGATCGCGATCCACAACATGCCCGAGCTGCGTTTAATGACTTTTCCAAACTGGTGCGTGGGTATCCGAATAGCCAGTACACCACTGACGCCACCAAACGTCTGGTGTTCCTGAAAGACCGGCTGGCGAAGTATGAATACTCCGTTGCGGAATACTACACTGCCCGCGGCGCATGGGTTGCCGTGGTAAACCGTGTGGAAGGCATGCTGCGCGACTACCCGGATACCCAGGCAACACGTAATGCCCTGCTGTTGATGGAAAACGCTTATCGCCAGATGCAGATGAATGCGCAGGCTGAAAAAGTCGCGAAAATCATTGCCGCCAACAGCAGCAATACCTGATTTGCCTCAGAATGCAAAACGGCAGCCCAAGGGCTGCCGTTTTTTTATCCGTTAACGCCACAACTGAAGCGGTTTAGCTCCAACGCATCCCATCAAATATGGCCTGCTTTCAGGTATTCCTCAAGTAAAAAATCGCCTGTTCCTGCGGTGCCTCACAAAAAGGTTTTCTTGACAAAAAGCGACAAAATAATGTGATTTAGATCACACATTTTGACATTGGGAACGGTATGCTGGAATCACCAAGACGGGAAAGACAAGAGGTAAAATTTATGACAATGAACATTACCAGTAAACAAATGGAAATTACTCCGGCAATTCGCCAGCATGTCGCAGACCGTCTCGCCAAACTAGAAAAATGGCAAACTCATCTGATTAATCCACATATCATTCTGTCTAAGGAGCCACAGGGTTTCATTGCTGATGCCACCATCAATACACCGAACGGACATCTGGTCGCCAGCGCAAAACACGAGGATATGTACACCGCAATTAACGATTTGATCAACAAGCTGGAACGGCAGCTCAATAAAGTGCAGCACAAAGGCGAAGCCCGTCGTGCAACAACTTCAGTCAAAGACGCCAACTTCGTCGAAGCAGAAGAAGAGTAGTCCCTTACATTGAGTGTATCGCCAACGCGCCTTCGGGCGCGTTTTTTGTTGACAGGGTGAAAACAGTACGGGTACTTTACTGACGTAGCCAAAGGAAAATTACATGAAACTTGTCCCGTTCTTCTTCGCATTCTTTTTTACCTTCCCCTGAATGGGAGGCGTTTCGTCGTGTGATAAAGAATGCGAAGACGAACAATAAGGCCTCCCACAACGGGGGGCCTTTTTTATTGATAACAAGAAAGGCAACACTATGACATCGGAAAACCCATTGCTGGCGCTGCGCGATAAGATCAGCACGCTGGATGAAAAATTACTGGCCCTGCTGGCTGAGCGACGTGGACTGGCCGTAGAAGTTGGTAAAGCCAAACTGCTTTCGCATCGTCCGGTTCGTGATATCGACCGTGAACGTGACCTTTTGGACCGACTCATTCAGCTTGGCAAAGCACATCATCTTGATGCTCACTACATTACTCGCCTGTTCCAGCTCATCATCGAAGACTCCGTCCTGACTCAACAGGCACTGCTCCAGCAGCACCTGAACAAAATTAACCCACACTCCGCGCGCGTGGCCTTCCTTGGGCCAAAAGGGTCATATTCTCACCTCGCAGCACGTCAGTACGCTGCCCGCCATTTTGAACAATTTATTGAAAGCGGCTGCGCAAAATTTGCCGATATCTTTAATCAGGTCGAAACCGGACAGGCTGACTATGCTGTAGTTCCGATTGAAAACACCAGCTCCGGTGGGATTAACGACGTTTACGACCTGCTGCAGCACACCAGCCTGGCTATCGTTGGCGAGATGACCATTACAATAGACCACTGTGTACTGGTGTCTGGCACAACGGATCTTGAGACCATTGAAACGGTATATAGTCATCCGCAGCCGTTCCAGCAGTGCAGCAAGTTTCTGAATCGCTACCCGCACTGGAAGATTGAGTACACCGAAAGCACCTCTGCGGCGATGGAAAAAGTTGCGCAGGCTAACTCACCGCGCGTGGCGGCCCTGGGGAGCGAAGCCGGAGGCGTACTGTATGGATTGCAGGTTCTCGAACATATTGAGGCTAACCAGTCGCAAAACATCACCCGTTTCGTGGTGCTGGCACGTAAAGCAATCAATGTATCCGACCAGGTTCCGGCAAAAACCACGCTGCTGATGGCAACAGGACAACAGGCCGGTGCGCTGGTTGAGGCGCTGCTGGTACTGCGTAACCATAATCTGATTATGACTAAACTGGAGTCACGCCCGATTCACGGCAATCCGTGGGAAGAGATGTTTTATCTTGATATCCAGGCCAACCTAGAATCGCCCCAGATGCAAAAAGCATTGAAAGAGCTGGGTGAGATTACGCGTTCGATGAAAGTACTGGGATGCTATCCAAGTGAGAACGTGGTGCCAGTCGATCCGAGTTAACGTTTGACAATGCCGGATGGCGCTACGCTTATCCGGCCTACGATTCATACGATTTTTGAAGGCCGGATAAGGCGAAGCCGCCATCCGGCATCTTAATTAAGGACGGCTGTCATTCGCCTGACGTAACAAAGTACGGCTTTCACTCTGGAAGCGTTTCGCATAATCGCCAAACCAGTGCTCCACCTTACGGAAGCTGTCGATAAACGCTTGCTTATCGCCCTGCTCCAGCAAACCGATCGCCTCGCCAAAACGTTGGTAGTAGCGTTTAATCAGCGCAAGGTTGCTCTCAGACGACATAATAATATCGGCATAGAGCTGCGGATCCTGGGCAAACAGACGGCCAACCATTGCCAGTTCAAGGCGGTAAATCGGCGAAGAGAGCGCCAGCAGCTGCTCCAGTTGAACGTTCTCTTCCGCTAAATGCAGACCGTAAGCAAAGGTCGCAAAGTGACGCAGTGCCTGAATAAACGCCATGTTCTGGTCATGTTCAACAGCGCTGATCCGATGCAGTCGCGCACCCCATACCTGAATCTGTTCCAGAAACCACTGATAAGCTTCCGGCTGACGTCCGTCACACCAAACTACGACCTGCTTGGCCAGACTGCCGCTGTCCGGACCAAACATTGGGTGTAACCCCACCACCGGGCCATCATGTGCAGCCAGCATCGCCTGCAAAGGGCCATTTTTCACTGAAGCCAGATCCACCAGGATGCAGTCAGACGGCAGACGCGGTAGTTTGGCGATCACCTGCTCGGTGACGTGGATCGGCACGCTGACGATCACCATGCCGGCATCAGAGACGATCTCCGGCGCGCGATCCCAGTCCTGCTGTTCCAGGATCCGCACCTGGTAACCTGACAGGGTGAGCATTTTTTCGAACAGACGCCCCATCTGACCGCCGCCGCCGACAATCACCACCGGCCGCAGAGAAGGACAAAGCGTTTTAAACCCTTTGTCGTTCTCACTGGAGTAGGACTCACGCATAACGCGGCGTAGCACATCTTCAATCAGGTCCGGCGGCACGCCAAGGGCTTCCGCTTCCGCACGACGAGAGGCCAGCATAGAGGCTTCCCGTTCCGGTACGTAGATCGGCAGCCCAAAGCGGCTTTTTACTTCACCAACTTCGGCAACCAGCTCCAGGCGGCGTGCCAGTAAATCCAGCAGCGCCTTGTCGACTTCATCAATTTGATCGCGTAATGCGGTCAATTCAGCAACCATAACCAACCTCTTATGCTACACGCGCCGACAGCTGACCGTTTAAATCCTGGCTAATTTCACGCAGCAGCGCATCCGTCATTTCCCAGCTAATGCAGGCGTCAGTTACGGATACGCCGTATTTCATTTCGCTGCGCGGCTGTTCAGAAGACTGGTTGCCTTCGTGAATATTACTTTCAATCATCAAGCCAATGATTGAGCGATTGCCATCTTTGATTTGTGCAATCACGGATTCAGCCACGGCAGGCTGACGGCGGTAATCTTTATTGGAATTACCATGACTGCAATCTACCATCAGAGAAGGTCGTAGTCCCGCCTGCTCCATCTCTTTTTCGCACTGGGCGACATCTGCCGGGCTGTAGTTCGGCGCTTTACCTCCGCGCAAGATCACGTGACCGTCCGGATTCCCCTGTGTTTGCAGCAGTGCAACCTGCCCGGCCTGGTTAATACCGACAAAGCGGTGCGACTGCGCGGCCGCGCGCATGGCGTTAATGGCGGTCGCCAGGCTACCGTCGGTACCATTCTTAAAGCCAACCGGCATCGAAAGACCGGAAGCCATTTCACGGTGAGTCTGCGATTCCGTAGTACGGGCACCGATTGCGGACCAGCTAAACAGATCGCCCAGGTATTGCGGGCTATTTGGATCCAGCGCTTCAGTTGCCAGCGGCAGTCCCATATTTACCAGTTCAAGCAGCAGCTGACGCGCAATTTTCAGACCTGCTTCAACATCAAAAGAGCCATCCATATGAGGATCGTTAATTAACCCTTTCCAGCCGACAGTGGTACGGGGTTTTTCAAAATAGACGCGCATCACCAGGTAGAGGCTATCGCTGACCTCTGCGGCAAGGGCTTTAAATCGACGAGCATACTCAATCGCCATTTCAGGATCGTGAATGGAGCATGGGCCACATACGACCAGCAGGCGAGGATCGCGACCAGAGATAATATCTGAGATGGTTTTACGCGACTGGGCGATTTGCGCCTCTTGCTCCTGGCTCAGCGGAAATTCAGCTTTCAGCTGCTCCGGAGTCATCAGAACCTGTTCGTCGGTAATATGTACGTTGTTCAGCGCGTCTTTTTGCATGATGGTGATCCTGTTTAGCTCGTTTGCGATAGTTGATCCTCAGCGAGGAGGAAATAACGATATCACAACAGGTAAAGATTTCAATCCACAATCCGTAAATTTTAATTTACATAGTGCTATTTTAAGGCAAAAACAGCCCTTATAAATGTACATTTAAATTTACACAACCGAATTTTCAGATCCACTATGCTTAAAAAAACGAAGGAGCACAGGCAATGAAGCAACTCATCAGCACCTTATTTCTATTACTTCTTAGCGGATGTCAGATAGATCCCTACACCCATGCCCCTACCTGGACTGGTACCGACTGGTACGACGCCGGGATACAAGATGCCATTTCGGGGTATGCCGTTAAAGATAATGAAACGCTTGCCGACAACTACAATGACCCCGAGGTCGATCGTACGGAATACCTTAAGGGTTACACTGAAGGACAACGCAAAACCTGCCAGCAGGATTTTGTTTATGCCAGAGGCCTGACCGGGAAAACTTTTCCGCCCAGTTGCGATACTGTCGAAAATGTTGACCAGTTACACAGCGCCTGGCAGCAAGGGGCAAACGAGGGTGCCGCCTCGATAAGGTTAAATTAAACAATGGGTTATATTTTATAAACCATTAAGATTTAACTTAAATCACCAATAGCATTATTCCAGGAATAATGACGGCTTAGGAAAATAATGTTATTTTGTTGCAAACAATCTTGAATGTATTTCGACGTTTTACAGCAAACGCTGGTAGGTAACTATTCATGAGCTATTCTTACCGACTCATACTTCTACTGGCACTGCTCCTGACCGGATTACCGCTGTATGCCCAAAGCGTTACGGAAGAAGCAAAATCGGTACGCGCTATGGTTTCCGGCATCGTCAGTTATACACGCTGGCCCGCACTTTCCGGGCCCCCAAAACTGTGTATTTTCTCTTCATCGCGTTTTTCCAGTGTCCTGAAAGATACCAGTGCAGGCGCATTACCCTATCTTCCCGTCATCATCCGTACGGAACAAGAAATATTAGTTTCGCAGTGTGACGGTTTTTATTTTGGAAAAGAATCCCCTACTTATCAGGTGGAATTAAAGAATAAATATCCGACTAAGGCATTGTTATTAATTGCTGAACAGAACCCCGAATGCGTTATTGGCAGCGCCTTTTGTCTCATAATTAAAGACGAAGATGTGAGATTTTCCGTAAATATGGATTCCCTTTCACGCAGCGGCGTAAGGGTCAGTCCAGACGTATTGATGCTTGCACGGAATAATAAGCATGGATAAGGGCCATTCTCCCATAGCACGCCCGACGTTTAAGCGAACATTACGGCGTATCAGCATAATCAGCGTTCTGGTAACCATGATGCTGATCTGGCTGCTGCTCAGCATTTCTTCCGTGCTGGCATTAAGACAGTATGCGCAAAAGAATCTGGATCTGACTGCCGCTACCATGACCCGTACGCTCGAAGCTGCATTAGTCTTTTCTGATAGTGTTGCAGCAACTGAAACGCTGGCGGCACTGGGCCAGCAGGGGCAATTTTCCGTTGCAGAAGTCCGTAATAAAAACCAGAAGGTGATCGCCACCTGGCGCTATAACGCGCAGGATACCACTGAAAAGATCAGCGGGATGATCAGCCACTGGCTGTTCCCACAACCGGTCACTCAGCCGATTTTGCATAATGGCAACGTCATCGGCGAAGTACGATTGACTGCGCGCGATAGCGTTATCAGTCATTTCATCTATTTGTCGCTGGCCGTCCTTACCGGGTGCATTCTGTTGGCATCCGGAATTGCATTAATGCTCACTCGCTATTTACACAATGGCGTTGTGGATGCACTGCAAAACATTACCGAGGTGGTACATGATGTTCGTACCAACCGTAACTTTTCACGGCGCGTATCAGAGGAACGCATTGAAGAGTTTCATCTCTTTGCCCTGGACTTTAATAGTCTGCTGGACGAGATGGAGGAGTGGCAACTTAAACTGCAGGCAAAAAACGCTCAGCTGTTGCGTACTGCACTACATGACCCTCTGACGGGTTTGGCAAATCGCGCAGCATTTCGCAGCAGCATAAATGCCCTAATGAATGATGATGCCGCCCACAGCAGCTCGGCATTGTTATTCCTTGATGGCGACAATTTTAAATTTATTAATGATACCTGGGGCCACGCAGCGGGGGATCGGGTCCTGATTGAAGTCGCAAAAAGGTTATCCGAGTTTGGGGGGAGTCGCCATTACCCATACAGACTTGGCGGCGATGAGTTCGCCATGGTGCTGTACAGCGTTCATTCTGAATATGAGGTTCAGCGGATCTGCGCGGCACTGTCACAAGAGTTTAACCGACCTTTTGACCTGCATAATGGTCATCTGGCAAGCATGACGCTCAGCATTGGGTTTGCGCTGACGTGGGAACATGCCTCTGCCGAAAAATTACAAGAACTTGCCGATCAAAATATGTATCAGGCTAAACATTTGCGTTCTGAACGCATTATTAAAAAATAAGGAATTACACACATGCTAAAACGTTTATTATCCCCGTTTCTTCTGCTTTTACTGATTCTGGCTGGCTGTCAGGCACCTCAGGGGAAATTTACCCCGGAGCAAATTGCAGCCATGAAATCATACGGATTTACTGAAGCATCAGGAGACTGGTCTCTCGGCCTGTCTGATACCATCCTGTTTGACAAAAATGACTATAAACTCCGTCCTGAAAGTGAAAAACAGATCAAGGAAATGGCATCCAAACTAGCAGCTACCGGGCTGAATCATGCTCGCCTGGATGGTCATACTGATAACTACGGCGAAGACAGCTACAACGAAGCTCTGTCACTCAAACGCGCTAATGTCGTTGCCGATGCCTGGGCGCAGGGCGCTAATATTCCCCGCACCAATCTGACTACTCAGGGACTCGGGAAGAAATATCCCATTGCGAGCAACCAGACATCAAAAGGTCGCGCTGAAAACCGCCGCGTGGCGGTCGTGATCACGACACCATAATCATCCCCCAACTGGCTGCGCGCCGCGCAGTCCTTCCATTGCCATAAAGAACAAAAGAGTAAACGTCGGGATAAAAAAAGGGCCAGCCTTTCGGCCAGCCCTTTTCTAACAGGATGTCGCTTGCGCGAATCTTAGTTAAGACGCTCTTTGATACGAGCAGACTTACCAGTGCGCTCACGCAGGTAGTACAGTTTAGCTTTACGAACAGCACCACGACGTTTAACAGCAATGCTGTCAACTACCGGAGAGTGAGTCTGGAAGACACGCTCAACGCCTTCGCCGTTGGAAATTTTACGAACAGTGAATGCAGAGTGCAGACCGCGGTTACGAATAGCGATAACCACGCCCTCGAATGCCTGCAGACGTTTTTTGGAACCTTCAACAACCCATACTTTCACTTCCACGGTATCACCCGGACGGAAGGAAGGTACGTCCTGCTTCATCTGTTCTTGTTCAAGTTGCTTAATAATGTTGCTCATAATTTAATCTCTTATCCTGGGTAAACTGATATTGGGGGCTTACGCCTGCCCATCATGTTTATGTTGCTGTTGTGCGTGTTCCGTTTTGAACTCCGCCAGCAACCTTGCTTGCTCTTCAGTCAGAGCCAGGTTTTCCAGAAGTTCAGGTCTTCTAAGCCAGGTCCGGCCCAGCGACTGCTTCAAACGCCAGCGACGTATCTCAGCGTGGTTCCCCGACAGTAACACTGCCGGTACTTCCATCTGCTCTAACACTTCAGGTCGGGTATAGTGCGGGCAATCCAGCAACCCATCAGCAAAAGAATCTTCGATTGCCGAAGCTTCATGACCCAGAACTCCCGGAATAAACCGAGAAACGGAGTCGATCAGCGTCATTGCCGGTAACTCACCACCGCTGAGTACGTAATCGCCGATTGACCATTCTTCGTCAATTTCGGTTTGAATCACGCGCTCATCTATTCCTTCATAGCGACCACATACCAGAATCAGCTTTTGATTCGTGGCCAGTTCGCTAACGCCCGCTTGATCAAGCTTGCGTCCCTGAGGTGACAGATAAATCACCTTTGCGCCTTCACCAGCCGCAGCTTTTGCTGCATGAATGGCGTCCCGTAAAGGTTGCACCATCATTAACATCCCCGGTCCGCCGCCGTAAGGACGATCGTCCACGGTACGGTGCCGGTCATGAGTAAAGTCACGAGGACTCCAGCTCTGGATGTTCAGCAGGCCATTTTTTACTGCCCGGCCAGTTACCCCGTAATCGGTAATTGCGCGGAACATTTCTGGAAACAGGCTAACGATACCTATAAACACAAGCCAATCCCCATAACGCCGACTTTTACCGTTTATCCGGTGGTTTAAAAACCAGGATCCCAATCTACTTCGATAGTACGAGTAGCGAGATCGACTTTCTTGATAACCTGCCCATCGAGGAACGGCACAAGACGTTCCTTGATACCAAACGCATCTTTCAGGTTTGCCTTGATGACGATGACGTCATTCGAACCGGTTTCCATCATATCGACGACTTTACCGAGATCGTAGCCTTCAGTAGTCACTACCTGGCAGCCCATAAGGTCTTTCCAGTAGTAGGAACCATCTTCCAGCGCTGGCAACTGCGAGGAATCCACGACAATTTCGCAATTAGTCAGTAGATTCGCCGAATCACGATCGTCAACGCCTTTCAGCTTGATGATCAGATCCTGATTGTGGTGCTTCCAGCTTTCCAGCTGTACTTGCTGCCACTGACCCGCCTTCTGGATAAACCAGGGCTGATAGTCAAAAATGCTTTCGGCGTCTTCAGTGGAAGAAAACACTCTGAGCCAACCACGGATACCGTAAGAAGACCCCATTTTCCCCAAAACGATGGGTTCCACAGGAGCCTGTGCGGCGAGTTGCTTGCTCATCATGACCACCGTGACAGATTAAGCTGCTTTGTTTGCTGCTTTGATCAGCGTAGCTACGCGATCAGAAATAGTCGCGCCCTGGCCAACCCAGTGAGCGATGCGATCCAGATCCAGGCGAGTGCCTTCTTCTTTTTCGCTAGCGATTGGGTTAAAGAAGCCAACGCGCTCGATGAAGCGACCGTTGCGTGCATTACGGCTGTCGGTAACAACAACCTGGTAGAACGGACGCTTTTTAGCGCCGTGACGAGCTAAACGAATAGTAACCATAACATCCTCTTGTGTGAATAAAACACCCAGGCCCCATCGAGGAACGGAGCCCGGGTGTCATATTAAAAGCCCGAAAATTTTACTGATTTCTGGGGAAAATGCAATCAGCAGTTGATAACTCTGCTATAAAAGGCCGTTGGCGGTGCCGTCAGTTCGGTGCCGGCGTGCGCGCAGCCACCGGAGCGTACACGCAGTACGTGAGGATGGCGAGCACACCCCGGTGCCGAAATGGCAAACAAGCCAGGCCGATTAGCGGCCTGGGAATCCAGGCGGCATCATCCCCTTCATACCACGCATCATCTTCGCCATTCCACCCTTCTTCATTTTCTTCATCATGCGCTGCATGTCGTCGAACTGTTTCAGAAGGCGGTTTACGTCCTGAACCTGCATACCGCAACCGGCAGCGATACGGCGTTTACGGGAACCTTTGATAATTTCCGGTTTAGCGCGTTCTTTCATCGTCATCGAGTTGATGATGGCTTCCATACGCACCAGCACTTTATCGTCCATCTGCGATTTCACATTGTCAGGGATCTGACCCATGCCCGGCAGCTTGCCCATCAGGCTTGCCATACCGCCCATGTTTTTCATCTGGTTGAGCTGTTCAAGGAAATCGTTGAGATCGAAGCCATCGCCTTTTTTCAGCTTGCTGGCTAATTTTTCTGCCTGCGCGCGGTCAACCTTGCTTTCGATATCTTCGATCAGCGACAGCACGTCGCCCATGCCGAGAATGCGCGAAGCAATCCTGTCCGGATGGAACGGCTCCAGTGCTTCGGTTTTCTCGCCGACGCCGAGGAATTTAATCGGCTTACCGGTAATATGACGAATAGAGAGCGCCGCACCGCCACGGGCATCACCATCAACTTTTGTCAGCACTACGCCGGTTAACGGCAGCGCTTCGTTAAAGGCTTTTGCGGTATTCGCGGCATCCTGACCGGTCATGGCGTCGACCACAAACAGCGTTTCTACCGGTTTGATAGAAGCGTGGACCTGTTTGATTTCGTCCATCATCGCTTCGTCAACGTGCAGACGACCGGCGGTATCCACCAGCAGCACGTCGTAGAATTTGAGTTTGGCTTCTTTCAGCGCGGCGTTAACGATATCGACCGGCTTCTGGCCGACATCCGACGGGAAAAAGTCCACACCGACCTGCTCGGCCAGCGTTTCCAGCTGTTTAATCGCCGCCGGGCGATAAACGTCCGCGGAGACCACCAGCACTTTCTTCTTATGCTTCTCGCGCAGGAATTTACCCAGCTTACCGACGCTGGTCGTTTTACCCGCACCCTGCAGGCCCGCCATCAGCACCACGGCTGGCGGCTGTGCAGCCAGATTCAGGGTCTGGTTTTCTTCGCCCATTGCCGCAACCAGTTCGTTACGGACAATCTTGACGAACTCCTGACCCGGCGTCAGGCTTTTGTTAACTTCATGACCAACCGCTTTCTCTTTTACGCGATTGATAAACTCACGCACTACCGGCAGCGCTACGTCAGCCTCCAGCAGCGCCATGCGCACTTCGCGCAGCGTCTCTTTAACGTTGTCTTCAGTAAGGCGTCCACGGCCACTGATATTGCGCAGCGTGCGCGACAAACGATCGGTTAAATTATCAAACATTGTCTCTCGCCTGGGGTGGAAACGGTCGGTCGCGACAGCGACACATCAACAGAAATTTGTCGCAGTATAACATGAAGCCGCCTTTGTTGTTATGCAACGGTTGGAGCAGCGGTCACGTAACGCTATACTGCTTTTCTTTATCACTGGCCAACTGTCGACACCTATATGCCCGTTTTTGCTCTGCTCGCCCTTGTCGCCTACTCAGTCAGCCTCGCGCTGATTATTCCCGCACTGCTGCAAAAAAACAGCGGCTGGCGGCGTATGGCTATTCTTTCTGCGGTCGTTGCGCTGGTAAGCCATGCTATTGCCCTGGAAGCGCGTATCCTACCCGGCGGCGAAAGCGGACAAAACCTGAGTCTGTTGAACGTCGGCTCGCTGGTAAGCCTGATGATCTGTACGGTAATGACCATCGTCGCGTCCCGCAATCGTGGCTGGTTATTGCTGCCTATTGTCTACGCCTTTGCGCTGATAAACCTGGCCTTCGCCACGTTTATGCCTAACGAGTTCATCACTCATCTCGAAGCTACGCCGGGCATGATGATTCACATCGGGCTATCGCTGTTCGCTTACGCCACGCTGATTATCGCCGCACTCTATGCGCTACAGCTTGCGTGGATTGACTACCAGCTGAAAAACAAGAAACTGGCCTTCAGCAATGAGATGCCGCCACTGATGAGTATTGAGCGGAAAATGTTTCATATCACCCAAATTGGCGTGGTTCTGCTGACGCTCACCCTGTGCACTGGCCTGTTTTACATGCATAACCTGTTCAGTACCGAGAACATTGATAAAGCCGTTCTCTCTATCGTGGCATGGTTTGTCTATATCGTTCTGTTGTGGGGGCATTACCATGAAGGTTGGCGCGGACGTCGCGTCGTATGGTTTAACGTCGCAGGCGCAGGCATTCTGACGCTGGCCTATTTCGGCAGTCGCATCCTGCAGCAGTTCGTGAGTTAAATCTTTAAGGAATCCTACGTGGAACACATCTCCACCACCACGCTCATTGTCACGCTCCTCATCATGGTGGTCATTTCCGCCTATTTTTCCGGTTCTGAAACCGGAATGATGACCCTGAATCGCTATCGTCTACGTCATCGGGCCAAGCAGGGAAATCGACAGGCGAAACGCGTTGAAAAGTTACTTCGTAAGCCGGATCGCCTGATAAGCCTGGTGCTCATCGGTAATAATCTGGTGAATATTCTGGCCTCCGCGCTCGGCACCATTGTCGGTATGCGCCTGTATGGCGATGCGGGCGTCGCCATTGCCACTGGGGTACTGACGTTTGTGGTGCTGGTTTTTGCCGAAGTGCTGCCAAAGACGATTGCCGCGCTATATCCGGAAAAAGTCGCCTATCCGAGCAGCGTCCTGCTGGCTCCGCTGCAGATTCTGATGATGCCGTTAGTATGGCTACTCAACACCATCACGCGGCTGCTGATGCGCATGATGGGCATCAAAACGGATATCGTAGTGAGCGGTTCGCTGAGTAAAGATGAACTGCGAACGCTGGTGAATGAATCGCGCTCGCAAATCTCACGCCGTAACCAGGATATGCTGCTGTCAGTGCTGGATCTGGAAAAAGTCAGCGTCGATGACATCATGATCCCGCGTAATGAAATCATCGGCATTGATATTAACGATGACTGGAAATCAATCGTGCGTCAGCTTTCGCACTCTCCGCACGGTCGTATTGTGCTGTATCGCGACTCGCTCGACGACGCCATCAGCATGCTACGCGTACGTGAAGCCTGGCGATTGATGGCCGAGAAAAAAGAGTTCACCAAAGAGACCATGTTACGCGCCGCCGACGAAATTTATTACGTTCCGGAAGGCACACCGCTCAGCACCCAGCTCATTAAATTTCAGCGCAATAAGAAGAAAGTGGGCCTGGTCGTCAATGAATATGGCGATATTCAGGGACTGGTTACGGTCGAGGATATCCTGGAAGAGATTGTTGGTGACTTCACGACCTCAATGTCACCGACGCTTGCCGAAGAAGTCACGCCGCAGAATGACGGTTCGGTGATCATTGACGGTAGCGCCAACGTTCGTGAAATCAATAAGGCGTTTAACTGGCACCTGCCGGAAGATGATGCTCGTACTGTGAACGGTATTATTCTTGAAGCGCTGGAGGAGATCCCGATTGCTGGCACACGTGTGCGTATTGGGCAGTACGATATCGATATTCTCGACGTGCAGGACAATATGATTAAACAGGTGCAGGTGTTGCCCGTCAAACCGCTGCGGGAAAGCGTATCGGACCAGTGAGAGTAATCCAGACCGGGTAGCGCATCAGCATTACCCGGTCTGAGGCTGATTAACCTTTGGCTTTCGCCACAGAGACCATCGCCGCACGGATGGTACGTCCGTTCAGGGTATAGCCTTTCTGCATAACCATCAGCACATTACCGGCAGCAACGTCGTCAGACTCTACCATTGCAATCGCCTGGTGCACGTTCGGGTCCATCGGCACGTCGATATCCGCAACCACCTGTACGCCAAACTTCGCCACAACATCCAGCATTGACTTACGGGTCAGCTCAATACCTTCGACCATAGCCGCCATAGCGTCATTGTCTTTGTCCGCAACTTCCAGCGCACGGTCCAGGCTATCCAGCACCGGCAGCAGTTCGTTGACGAATTTTTCCAGTGCAAACTTATGCGCTTTTTCTACGTCCAGTTCGGTACGACGACGCAGGTTTTCCATTTCCGCTTTGATACGCAACACGCTGTCGCGCTCGCGCGTTTCGGCTTCAGCAAGCTGAGCTTCCAGATTCGCAATTTTTTCATCGCGCGGATCCACCTGCTCAGCAGAAGCGTCTGGTTCAACCGCCTCAACTTCTTCGTGCTGATCCATGATAATTTCTTCCGGGGCTTGCCCCTCAGGCGTTTTCTGTTCTTTACTACTCATGAATTTCTCCGCGTTTTTTTCGCATTCATCTCGCTAACTTGGCTTATTATGGGGATCAGATTCAGGGATTCAAGGGAAGTACTCACATTGTCACTAATCTTCGTTACAAGGACCTCGAGAAAATGAACAAACATTTCAAGTGTATTGGCATTGTGGGGCATCCACGTCACCCCACTGCACTGACCACACATGAAATGCTCTACCGTTGGCTGTGCGCCAAAGGTTATGAGGTTATCGTTGAGCAACAAATCGCCCACGAGCTGCAGCTGAAAAATGTGAAAACCGGTACGCTCGCTGAGATTGGCCAGCAGGCAGACCTCGCCGTGGTAGTCGGCGGCGACGGCAATATGCTGGGCGCCGCACGCACCCTTGCACGTTATGACATCAAGGTTATTGGCATTAACCGCGGTAATCTCGGTTTTCTGACCGACCTTGACCCAGACAATGCCCACCAACAGTTAGCTGACGTGCTGGAAGGCCACTACATCAGCGAAAAGCGCTTTTTACTTGAAGCCCAGGTGTGCCAACAGGATTGCCAGAAGCGTATTAGCACGGCGATCAATGAAGTTGTGTTGCACCCCGGAAAAGTGGCGCACATGATTGAATTTGAAGTCTATATCGATGAAATTTTTGCCTTCTCCCAGCGCTCGGACGGCTTGATTATTTCCACACCGACCGGCTCTACCGCCTACTCGCTCTCTGCCGGAGGTCCGATCCTGACGCCTTCGCTGGATGCTATTACGCTGGTCCCGATGTTCCCGCATACGCTTTCCGCGCGACCGCTGGTGATCAACAGTAGCAGCACCATTCGCCTGCGCTTCTCTCATCGCCGTAACGATCTGGAAATCAGTTGCGACAGCCAGATCGCCCTGCCTATACAGGAAGGTGAAGACGTATTAATTCGCCGCTGTGATTATCATCTAAACCTGATACACCCAAAAGATTACAGCTATTTCAACACATTAAGCACTAAACTAGGCTGGTCAAAAAAATTATTCTAATTTAACGCCAACCTCTTTACTGTATAAAAAACCAGTTTATACTGTATGTAATTACAGTTATGGTTTTTCATACAGGAAAACAGCTATGTTGGCACAACTGACCATCAGCAATTTTGCTATCGTTCGTGAACTTGAGATCGATTTCCAGAACGGAATGACCGTTATTACCGGTGAAACCGGTGCGGGTAAGTCCATTGCCATTGATGCTCTCGGTTTGTGCCTGGGCGGACGCGCAGACGCCGACATGGTACGTGCAGGCGCCACGCGAGCCGACCTCTGCGCGCGATTCGCCTTAAAAGACACCCCCGCGGCTCTGCGCTGGCTGGAAGAAAACCAGCTTGAGGAAGGCCGTGAATGTTTGCTGCGTCGTGTTATCAGCAGCGACGGACGTTCACGCGGCTTCATTAACGGCACTGCCGTACCGTTGTCACAGCTGCGCGAGCTGGGCCAGTTGCTTATTCAAATCCACGGTCAGCATGCGCATCAGCTCCTGACAAAATCAGAACACCAAAAGTCTCTGCTGGATGGTTACGCCAATGAAGCGTCCCTGACTCAGGAAATGGCTGCGCGCTACCAGCTGTGGCACCAAAGCTGCCGTGACCTGGCGCATCATCAACAACAGAGTCAGGAACGCGCAGCCCGGGCGGAACTGTTGCAATACCAGTTAAAAGAACTGAACGAATTCAACCCGCAGCCGGGTGAATTTGAGCAAATTGATGAAGAGTACAAGCGTCTGGCTAACAGCGGGCAATTGCTCACCACCAGCCAACAGGCGCTGGCTATCCTGGCGGATGGCGAAGACATCAACCTGCAAAGCCAACTGTACACCGCAAAGCACCTGGTCACTGAACTGGCAGGCATGGACGGCAAACTTTCCGGTATCCTGGATATGCTGGAAGAGGCCACTATCCAGCTCAGCGAAGCCAGCGACGAGCTGCGCCACTATTGCGATCGTCTGGATTTGGACCCTAACCGTTTGTTCGAACTTGAACAGCGTATTTCCAAACAAATCTCATTGGCCCGCAAGCATCATGTTGCCCCTGAAGCGCTGCCACAGTTCTATCAGTCTTTGCTGGATGAACAACAGCAGTTAGACGATCAGGCCGACTCGCTCGAAACCTTAACCCTGGCGGTGAATAATCACCACCAGCAGGCTCTGGAAACGGCAAAAATGCTGCACAAACAGCGCCAGCATTATGCTCAGGAACTGGGACAACTGATTACAGAGAGCATGCATACTCTCTCAATGCCGCACGGTGTCTTTTGCATTGATGTGAAATTTGAGGAACATCATTTGAGCGCAGACGGTGCCGATCGCGTAGAGTTTAAAGTGACCACTAACCCAGGCCAGCCGTTGCAGCCGATTGCGAAAGTGGCTTCAGGTGGGGAACTGTCGCGCATTGCGCTGGCTATTCAGGTTATTACCGCACGCAAAATGGAAACACCTGCGCTGATTTTCGATGAAGTGGATGTCGGTATCAGCGGCCCGACTGCTGCGGTAGTGGGAAAAATGCTGCGTCAGTTGGGCGAGTCAACTCAGGTAATGTGTGTTACTCACCTGCCGCAGGTTGCTGGCTGTGGCCATCAACACTTCTACGTCAGCAAAGAAACGGATGGCGCGATGACCGAAACACACATGCAGCCGCTTGATAAACGCGCTCGCCTGCAGGAATTAGCCCGCCTGCTTGGCGGTAGCGAAGTAACGCGCAATACCCTCGCAAATGCAAAAGAACTGCTGGCGGCATAAACTTTTTTACCTTGTTAAGGTCTGAGTTCAACATAAAATCGCCGACCGACCCGACAGCAAAAGGTTTTAAAGTGGTGAAAGGTCTATTATCATCGGCATATTACATATGAGCCGCGTACTGCTCGGGCCCGAAAAGGAATCAAATCACTATGCGCTGTAAAACGCTGACTGCTGCTGCAGCAGTACTACTGATGTTGACTGCAGGCTGTTCCACTCTGGAGCGAGTGGTTTACCGCCCTGACATCAACCAGGGAAATTATCTGACACCTACCGATGTCGCCAAAGTGCGCACGGGTATGACGCAACAGCAGGTTGCTTATGCTCTGGGTACACCAATGATGTCCGATCCTTTTGGCACTAACACCTGGTTTTATGTGTTCCGTCAGCAACCTGGTCATGAAGGCGTAACCCAGCAAACACTGACGCTGACCTTTAACAGCAGCGGCGTTTTGACCAACATTGATAACAAACCTGCTTTGACCGACAACAAGTAGGTTTGATAGATCAAAAAAGGTGCTCAATGAGCACCTTTTTTATTGTCTGCTATTTTTTAGCGGATTTCTCTGCTCGCTGTCTGCGCAGCTCTTTCGGATCAGCAATCAGTGGCCGGTAGATTTCCACCCTGTCACCGTCCTGCAGAACATCAGCAAGCTTTACCGGACGGCTGTAAATGCCCACTTTATTTTTGCTGAGATCGATATCGGTACGTAATTCCAGCAGCCCGGAAGCGCGGATAGCCTCTTCCACCGTAGCGCCCTGTTGCAGCGTTACACGTTGCAGATACTGTTTCTCGGGCAGCGCATACGCCACTTCAACGACAATTTTAGCTGACGCTGACACTGTAAACCTCTTTCGCGCGAACCGTGAAGGCCTGCACCATGTTTGAAGCCAGCTCTTTAAAGATACGACCAAACGCCAGCTCGATTAATTTATTGGTGAACTCAAAATCGAGATGAAATTCAATGCGGCACGCTTCATGACTCAGTGGCGTAAACTTCCATCCGCCAATGAGTTTCTTGAACGGTCCGTCGACCAGATGCATCAGGATGCTCTGGTTACTGGTCAGTTGATTGCGCGTAGTGAACGTTTTGCTGATCCCTGCTTTCGAGACATCCACCGCCGCTGTCATCTGTCCCGGAGTTGACTCCAGCACACGGCTACCGGTGCAACCCGGTAAAAACTGGGGATAGGATTTAACATCATTCACTAGCTGATACATCTGTTCCGCACTGTAAGGTACTAAAGCGGTCCGGCTAATCTGAGGCATAACAATTTCCATCAATATCAATCACACAAATAATACCATTTATCCCCCGCTAAAAAAAACGCTATAGCCTAACTCGTGCTAAGATAGCGCCTTGCGCCCCGCTGGATGAAATGGGGTGTTTTTCGATTCCAGATTACCTATACTGAGCGGCATTATGACGAAGAAAAAAGCACACAAACCTGGCTCAGCCACAATCGCGCTGAACAAGCGCGCACGACACGAATACTTTATTGAAGAAGAGTTCGAAGCAGGACTCGCTCTGCAAGGTTGGGAAGTCAAATCCCTGCGCGCGGGTAAAGCTAACATCGGCGACAGCTACGTCATCCTTAAAGACGGCGAAGCGTTCCTGTTTGGCGCCAACTTCACACCGATGGCTGTTGCCTCAACGCATGTGGTATGTGATCCCACCCGTACCCGTAAGCTGTTGTTAAACCAGCGTGAGCTCGACTCCCTGTATGGTCGAATGAATCGTGACGGTTATACCGTCGTTGCGCTTTCACTGTACTGGAAAAATGCCTGGTGCAAAGTGAAAATTGGCGTCGCAAAAGGTAAGAAACAGCACGACAAGCGCTCCGATGTGAAAGAACGCGAATGGCAGTTAGATAAAGCACGTATTATGAAAAATGCTGGTCGCTAATCGCAACTCCCCTATGACCAGTCTCTCATCCTGAGACTGGTTCTTATTTTTTAGTTATTGAAACCCACCTAATACATTCATCGAGTTTATGGTTTGTTTGAGCTGAATCGTTCAGGTATAAAATAAACTTCCCTGGCATTACCGTAGCACTCCATAGTCTAATAAAATAAAACTTCAAGACCATACCACCTGTATTTAAACTTATTTAATAACACTATTATTACTGTTGTTTATTATATCACCCCCTCATTCCAGTTAAATCACAAACCCTTTAGATACAATAAATTAACTAAAAAACCAACCATTAAATACGCACCGGAAAGTATCCTTTTCAATAAGCCAAATATATTTTTAATATGGATAAGTTGCAGAATACTTTCTTTCTGACTATATCATCTAATACGAAAGAACTATTCAGCCGACAGGTCCCGAACGTATTTGATAAGTAAACGAACATCTGTATGACCTAATCAATGTAATTACATGTCTAAATTCATCTTTATGATGAACGGGGCCCCTGTCTGCTCATTTTCCCAGCGCGCTGTTGCGGATTAATACTCCCGACATGCCATCAGGAGTGAACATATGCGTCTACTCGCCGTTGTATCAAAATTAACTGGCGTTTCCACAAATGTTGAATCCTCTGAAGTTACGCTCATTTCGCCTTCTATCGTGAAACTGTCGGTGTCGCGTGAGGAGGTGAGTCAACTGACACGCGTTAATCAGGATCTGGTTGTCACACTCCGCTCAGGTGAAACCATCACCATTAAGAACTTCTACGTCGGAAAAGGTGATGCGCAAAACCAGCTTGTTCTGGAAGACAGTAATGGTGCGCTGTGGTGGGTTCAGGATACTGATGGGGCATTCCATTTCCAGCATTTGGACGATCTCACTCCACTAATGACTGCCGAGGGAAGCCATGAAGGCGGCGCCGTCTGGCCGTGGGTTCTTGGTGGGATCGCGGTCGCAGGCGGAATTGGCCTCGCGGCAGGTGGTGGCGGCGGCGGCGGCGGCGGCGGCGGCGGCGGCGGCGGCGGCGGGAGTGATAATAACGCCGGAAACGGAAATGGCGGAAATGGCGGAAATGGCAACGGTGATAATGGGGATGGCGGCTCACCGCCAACAACAACCCCTAACATGCCTGACGTACCCGTTATCACCAGCATAATCGATAACCAGGAGCTGATTACTGGTCCTGTTAATCAGCAGGAATCCACCAACGATAATACGCCCACTCTCCAGGGCACCGGCCCCGCAAATGCCACATTGCATATTTTTGATAACGGCGTCGAAATCGGCCAGGTCACTATCGATGCCAACGGCAACTGGTCGTTTACGCCATCCTCTCCGCTCGCAGACGGTACCCACAAGTTTACCGTCAGTGCATCAGACGGTACGGGCAGCAGCGACATGTCGGACAGTTGGGAGATTATTGTCGATACGCTTGCCCCCGACGCCCCTGTGGTCACAGAAGTAACTGACGATTCAGGTTCCATTAAAGGCTTGATAGGTAATAACGGCGTAACCGACGATGCCACTCCAACACTCACAGGCACTGGTGAGGCGGGCTCTTACATCAGTATTTCTGATAATGGCATTCTGATTGGCATGGTTCAGGTGGATGACAATGGTAACTGGACGTTTACACCGGATACACCGCTTAGCGACGGTGTTCACAATCTGACGCTGACGCAAACTGACGATGCGGGTAACGTGAGCACGGAAACGAGTGTACCGACATTCACCGTTGATACCACCCCGCCTGAAGGCGCGGTCATTTCCTCCGTAAACCTGCAAGGCACCGAGGTAACCGGTAGTGCAGAGGTGGGAAGCCAGGTCATTATCATCGGTAGTAATAATCAGGTTTTGGGTTCAACTACCGTTGATCAAACCGGCAATTTCGTCATCGCGATTTCACCTTCACAGACGCACGGTGAAGCGCTGATCGCGAAGATTCAGGACCAGGCAGGCAACGTCGGGCCAGATACCTCCTTCAATGCCACTAACTCTGGCTACCCGGGCGTACCCGTTATCATCAGCATTGTGGATGATGTTACCCCCTCAACTGGACCATTGAACAATAATCAGGCCACCAACGACCCAACGCCTACGATCTCGGGTACCGCAGACGCCAACAGCACGGTTAACATTTATAACAACGGTGCGCTTGTTGTAAGCGTGCTTGCCGATTCCAGCGGCAACTGGACCTGGACCTCCAACACCAACTTGCAGGACGACTCATACTCCTTCACCACCACAGCAACCAACCACCTGGGCACGGGAGGAACGTCAGCGGCATTCAATATCACTATCGATACTCAGCCACCGTCAGCGCCGGACGATCTGAACGTATCTGCCGACGGCTCTGTCGTCACCGGTACAGCCGAACCAGGAAGTACCGTGACCATCAATAATAACGGTCTTCAGATCGGCAGCGGCGTCGCCGGAACGGATGGCTCATTTACCATTACCATTGACCCGCCACAGACCAATGGTGAAACCATTACCGCTATTGCCACCGATCCCGCCGGGAACCCAAGCCAACCGGAAACCGCGCTCGCGCCAGACATCACAGCACCACAACCGCCAGCTAATCTGGTGATTAATCCTACAGGCGATCAGGTTACCGGCATGGCGGAACCCAACAGTACGGTACATATTCTGGATCCTGGTGGCGCGATAATTGGAACAGCAACCGCCGGCTCGAACGGAGAATTCACCGCCACGCTGGTTCCGCCGCAGACCAACGGAGAACATCTTGTCGCCAACGCGACGGATGCGGCTGGCAATACCAGCGGCAACAGCGCGATTACCGCCCCGGATACCACGGCACCTGACGCGCCTACCGGCGTCATCGTCGCCGGGGACGGTGGTTCTGTAAGCGGACATGCTGAAGCGGGAAGCTCCGTCACCGTAAAAGACAGCAATGGTAATCAGATCGGCACAGGCCAGGCAGACAGCGGCGGCAACTTCACGGTGTCGATTACGCCGTCGAAAATGAACGGCGAAACGGTAAAAGTTACCGCAACGGACAACAGCAATAACGAGAGTCAGCCAACTTCCGCGGTGGCTCCGGATATTACCGCCCCCGGAACACCCATCATCACCGCCGTGACGGATGACCAGCCCATGTACCAGGGCCCTCTCAAAAACGGCGATGTCACCAACGATAGCAAACCTAAGCTGGAAGGCACCGCCGAAGCAGGTTCTCAGGTCAAAATTTACGATAACGGCACCCTGCTGACGACCGTTGTCGCTGATATCAACGGTAACTGGAACTATACGCCAGTCTCGGCGCTAAGCGAGGGCGCTCACATCTTCACGGTGACAGCCACAGACGCCGCGAATAACACCAGCAGCGCGGCAAGCTGGAAAATAATTGTCGATACCATTGCGCCAACTGTTCCAGTGATAACGTTGGTTAACGATGACGTTGGCAGCATTACGGGCAGCGTTGCAAATAACGGTTGGGTCACCAACGACAATACGCCAACCATCTCGGGTACCGGTGAGCCAGGTTCACTGGTGAACCTGTACGATGGCATTCAGTTATTGACGGTTATTCTTGTCGACAGCTCGGGTACCTGGAGTTATACCGTTCCGGGGAATCAGGTGCTCAGCGATCGCACCCATCAGTTTACGGTATCGGCAACTGATGCCGCCGGTAATGTCATCACCTCACCCACAGTGGTCAGCGTTACCGTAGATACCCAACCGCCAGGCGATCCTGTCATTTTGGCTGCTACCGACGACGTTGGGAATGCACCGATCGATCTGCCTACCGGAAGCCGTTCAAACGATACCTTGCCAGAGCTGAAAGGAACCGGAACAGACGGTTCTAAGATCACTCTCTATGATGGAACTACGCCAATTGGAAGCACGACTGTTTTGCCCGGAGGCACCTGGAGTATTCAACTCGACCAACCGCTCAGTGAAGGCTCACACAATTTATCCGCTATTGCCACGGACGTTGCAGGCAACGCCAGTAATGCCGGGACCTTTACGCTAACGATTGATACCACCCCACCAGCAGCCCCAGTTATCAGCTCCGCAGAAGGTCTGATTGGGACAAATCTACAAACGCTGAGTAACGGCAGCAGTACCAAGAGCTTAAATCCCGAACTCTCCGGAACCGGCGAGCCCGGCGCGAAGATTACGATTTATGATAATGGCGGTTCCATTGGCACCGTCACCGTACAGCCAGACGGCACCTGGACATTTACCCCAACCTCACTCGCCGACGGACCGCACAAATTCACCGCTACAGCGACTGATGTTGCAGGCAACACGGGGATCCCATCAGCCAGCTTTACCCTGACGGTAGACAACACACCTCCCGCACAACCAGCCGCGCCAATCATTACCGACGATGTGGCTCCGGTAACAGGTGTGGTCACTAACGGCAACACCAACGATACCACGCCAACCTTTAGCGGCACGGGAAACGTCGGGGATTTGATTACCATTTATCTGAACGGCACTCCCCCTTTGCAGGGAACGACAACAGTAGGTGCAGACGGAACCTGGAGCTTTACTCCGCCAGCACCGGTTACTCCAGGTACTTACCAGGTAACCCTCACCGCAACCGATCCGGCAGGCAACATCAGCCAGCCATCAACAGCTATAACACTGAACATCGACACGACGCCGTCTGCGCCGCCGGTGATTATCGCCGCCAATGATAACGTCGGCGATATCATGGGTGACCTTGCGCCCAACGCCGTGACCGATGACACCACGCCAACCATTCGTGGTACAGGTGTCAATGGAGACATCATCACTCTGTATAACGGCGGTACGGTGATCGGTACTGCAACGGTGGCAGGCGGTACCTGGAGTATTACCCCCGGGACTGCGCTGGCAAACGGGAACTACACATTAAGCGCTACCGCAACAGACCCCGCAGGTAACGTCAGCGACAATTCAAACAGCATTTCGTTTACGGTTAACAACACGAAGTTAACGTTGCCGCAGGTCACGGATATCCAGGATAACGTTGGCGTCTTTACCGGTTCGCTAACCAGCGGCAGCGTCACGGACGATACAACGCCAACCATTAGCGGTACCGGCACACCGGGCAGTACGATTTTGATTTTCGATGGTAACAATCCCATCGCCATTGCGACAGCTACCGTTGCTGCTAACGGCAGTTGGAGTGTGGATGTCCCCCTCACGCCCAATGTCACTCACACACTGACTTTCGGCGCCGTGGATGACGCTGGTAACTCACTGACAGCAGATAACCCGCTGACGTTGATTGTCGATACCCTGCCGCCTGCAACGCCTACGGTTACCAGCGTAGACCCGAAAGGTACGCTGGTTAGCGGCTCTGCCGATCCAGGCAGTACCGTCATCATTCGCAGCGGTACCACGATCCTCGGCCAAGGGATCGCAGACGGTTCAGGTAACTTCGCTGTCACAATTTCGCCAGCACAAACAACCGGTCAGGCGCTCAACGCCATCGCTCAGGATCCCGCTGGAAATCAAAGCGATCCGACAACGTTTAACGCTGCAACCTCCAGCGTTCCTCATCCACCAACGCTTGAGATCGTTGATGACATTGCGCCCATCATGGGGGTGATTGGCAACGGTAAAACTACCAATGACACATTACCGTTGCTGCAAGGGACGGCCACAGCAGGGGCGACTGTTAATATTTATATAAATGGCACATTGCTCCCCATCACGGTAACTGCCGATGCCGTGTCTGGCGCATGGAGTTATCAGTTACCCGACCCACTGACTAATGGCGTAACCTATAACTTCACTGTGGCGCAAACCGTCAATGGCATACTGAGCGGTCAGTCACCCAACTACGCTATCACCATCGACACGACGGCACCGCAAGCGCCAACGATCACCAGCATTATCGACGATGTTGCCCCCGGAACTGGATCGTTGGATAAAGGGCAAATTACAAATGATTCACGTCCGACGCTCAACGGAACTGGCGAACCCGGGGCAACCATTACCCTCTACGATAACGGTATCGCTTATGCCACAACGACCGTAAACAGTAACGGATTCTGGAGCTTTACCCCGACAGCACCGCTGGGAGAAGGCGATCATCTCTTTACCGCCCGCGCAACGGACGCCGCTGGCAACCAGGGAGATCCATCCAGTGATTTCCGGATCATTGTCGATACCCTGGTACCGAATGCGCCATCTATTGTGACGGTCACGGACAACGTTGGTACGATCCAGCCCCTGACCTCCGGGCAGTTGACCAATGATAATACCCCAACGCTTGCTGGCGTTACCGAGGCGGATTCGGTTGTTACCATCCGCGATAATGGCACGGTAATCGGCACAACCACCAGCGACGAAAATGGCAACTGGAGCTTTACGCCTGCCCCTGCTCTCGGAGAAGGAAGCCACTCGCTGACTGCCAGCGTTACAGATAACGCGGGTAACATTAGCCCGACAACGCCACCATTTGTGGTCGTCGTCGACACGCTGGCGCCAGCCACACCGAGCATTACCTCAGTAATTGACGATCAGCCCGGCAATACCGCGCTGACCAACGGACAGCTTACAAACGATGCGCAGCCTACCCTGAACGGCAAAGGCGAGATTGGCGCCATCATCACGATCCGTGATAACGGCGCTGAAATAGGTACAACTCAGGTGGACGAGTCAGGTAACTGGAGCTTCACTCCGGATGCTCCACTGGGACAGGGGCAACATATTTTCACCGTCGTTGCCACAGATCAGGCGGGGAACACAGGCGGAGTATCATCATCGTTTACTATTGAGCTGGACTCTATTGCCCCGTCTACACCGGTAATTCTGACCGTTCAGGACAATACCGCGCCGACAACCGGGCCAATCTCCAATGGGCAAATCAGCAACGAAAGTCGCCCGGCGCTCAGCGGTACCGGTGAAATTGGCGCGACGATTACCGTCCTGAGCGATAGTCAGCCGATTGGCACCACCATCGTCGGCGCAGGCGGAAACTGGAGTTTTACGCCCTCCGCGGCATTGGGTAACGGCCAGCATACTCTGACCGTCACGGCTACAGATAGCGCAGGCAATACCAGCCTGCCTTCTGGTGGCTTTACCTACACTGTCGATACTCTGGCACCGACAGCGCCAGTGATTACTCTGGTTGCGGATGATGTCGGCCCACTGATTGGAAATCTGAACAACGGTCAGGCCACGAACGATCCACTCCCGACGCTTAGCGGTACGGCAGAAGCCAATTCCACGGTGAAAATTTACGATAACGGAGCGCTTATCGGATCTGCTCCTGTAGATGGTACGGGCGCCTGGAGCTTCACACCGGGAACCCAACTTAGCAACGGTAACCACGCGCTGACAGTAACAGCCACCGACGCGGCCGGAAACGTCAGCCCGACATCTGCAGGATTTAACATCGTTGTTGATACCGTCGCCCCGCTTGCGCCAACGATTATCCAGGCGTTTGATGACGTGCAGCCGGGAACCGGAACGCTATCGAACGGAGCCTCTACCAACGACACCCGCCCCGTACTCAGCGGCTCAGCGGAAGCCGGTGCCCGGGTAGCCATCTACGATAATGGCGCGCTGCTGGCAACGGTGACTGCGACGATAGACGGCACGTGGGAATATCTGACCACCACACTTGGCAACGGTCAGCATGTGTTTAGCGCCATCGCTACCGACGCCGCCGGGAACGTGAGTCCTGTCTCAGGCGGGTTTACGATTAATGTCGACACCATTGCACCATCCGTCCCGCTGCTGGTCTCTGTGGTGGATGATATCGCAGGCGGCGTGTTCAATGCAGCGCTCAGCAACGGACAGCTGACCAACGATGCACGTCCGACGCTGAACGGCACCGCCGAGGCAGGCAGCACCATCAGCATCTATGACGGAAGCACCCTGTTGGGTACCGCGCTGGTGCAAAGCAATAACAGTTGGTCGTTTACCCCAACCACACCGCTGGCAAATGGATCGCACACCTTCACCGTCACCGCCACCGATGCGGCGGGCAACACCAGCGGCGCAACCGCAGGCTTCAGCGTGGTGGTTGACACCACGGCGCCGACGCAGCCTTCAATCAGCAGTATTATTGACGATGTCGGGCCAAACACCGGGCCGATTGGCAGCAATCAGCCGACCAACGACGCGCGTCCAACGTTAAACGGCATCACGGAAGCCAACGCGCGAGTTGATATTTATGATAACGGCAGCTTTGTCACCAGCGTAACGGCGGACGGCAGCGGCAACTGGAGCTACACCCCGACTACCGCGCTGGCACAAGGTACCCACTCGTTTACCATCACTGCAACGGACAGTGCGGGTAATACCAGTGGCATATCGTCTGCGGCAGCGATCGTGGTCGATACCGTTGCCCCGGGTATCCCAACCGGGCTGGCGGTAAACGCCAACGGCACCGCGCTCACCGGCGTTGCCGAGCCAAACAGCACGGTCATTATTACCTCCAGCGGAGGAACGGTGCTCGGCACGGCAACCGCCAACGCCTCCGGTAATTTCACCTTCACTCTGAACCCACCGCAAATCAGTGGGCAAACTCTGCTGGTCAGCGCACAGGATGCCGCAGGCAACATCGGTACGGCGGGTAACGTGCTGGCACCGTTTACCGGCGTACCACCTGCGCCTGTTATTGCCAGCGTGCTCGATGACGTCGGCACTATCATGGGACCCGTCGCTCCCGGTAAAACCACCAATGACACCCTGCCAACGCTCAGCGGAACGGCGCAGGCTAACGCCGTCATCAATCTGTACAACAACGGCGTGCTAATGGGCTTCACGACCGCAGACGGTAACGGGATCTGGAGCTTTACCCCATCCGGTGCACTCAGCGAAGGTAACCATGCGTTTACCGCCACGGCAACCAACGCCAACGGCGCAAGTGGGTTGTCCGGTTCGTTCAGCGTAATTGTGGACACCACACCACCGACCGCGCCAACGATCCTGATCAGCGCCGATGGCGGTACCGTCAGCGGCGTCGCCGAAGCGGGAAGCACCGTCACCATTTCTCTGCCCGGCGGCACCAGCGTGACGGCAATCGCCAACAGCAGCGGTGTCTACAGCGTCAACCTGCCGGTTCGCCAGATTGAAGGGCAGTCGCTGTCCGCCACGGCGACCGATGCGGCGGGAAATACCTCATCGCCGACAAACGCTCTCGCACCAGTATTGCCGCTGCTGGCTGAAGACAATGTCACCAGCCTGCCGCTACAAACCGATGTCACCGTCAGCACCGAGCATCAAAGCGATTATGGTTTCCTGTTGGTCAATGCGCTGGGAAATGTCGCCAACGTGCTGGGGAACGATACGGCAAGCGTGAATTTCAGCATCGCCTCTGGCGGCAGCGGATCCATTACGATCAATGCCGCTGCAACCGGCGTGGTGCTGTCGCTTTTAAACACGCTTGAAGTCGTCATCCAGCGCTTTGACACCGCGCTGAATACCTGGGTGACAGTGGTGGATACCGGGAAACCAAACTTTGCCAGCCTGCTTACCCTGGGCGCCTCGGGCGTAACGCTCAATTACAGCGGACTGACTGGCGGTGATTACCGCGTGGTCAGCTACAACACCAACCTGCTGGCGACCGGGGCATACACCAGCCTTGATGTCTCAGTGGTAAAAGCCAGCGCAGGGACCATCACCGGCGGTACCACGGAATCCGGGAATATCATCACCGATACCGATCCCGCCAACGGGCAGGATAATGCCCCTTCCGGCACGCTGGTCACCGCCATCACCGACGGTAACGGCAACGTCGTGAACATCCCGGCGGGCGGCATTGATGTGCAGGGGAAATACGGCATCCTGCATATCAATCAGAACGGTAGTTACACCTATACCCTGACCAATACGTCAATCTCGGTGTATGGCCGTTCTGAAAGTTTTACCTACACGCTGACGCATGGCAGCGATCACTCCTCGGCAAAACTGGTGGTAACGCTCGGTCAGGCTCCAACCACCAGTACGGTAACCGCGGCAGATGATGTAGCTGCGCTGACTTACGGGACGCAGGTCATCGCGGTTGATCATGGCACATCACAGCAAACCGGCTTCACCCTCGCCAACGTCGGACTGGGTAATGTGCTGGACGTCAGCCTGGTTAACGGTTTAACCAATCCGATCAAATTTAATGTGGATGATGGCGCAACCCGCACGCTGACCGTCAAGGCCAGCGTTCTCGGCGTCACGGTTGGCGGTTTTGATCTCTATGTTTATCGCTTCAACGAGTCCATTCAGCAGTATGAGCAGTTCCGCGTGAAGCCCAACTGGGTCACGGCGCTGCTAGGAGGTAGCTCAACGGATTACACCATCACCCTGCCTGGCGGTGACTACCTGTTCCTGCTTAACGCCTCTGGCGGTCTGACGCTGCTGACCAGCTATACCCTGAATATCCAGGCCGATCACACCTACGCCGTCGACAGCCTGAGTGCGACAACCAATGGAAACCTGCTGGTCAACGACTCGGCTCCGGCCAATACCGTTATCACCGAAGTTAACGGTGTCACCGTAAACGGAACGGGCACTACCACCATTAACGGGCAGTACGGCACGCTGACTATTGATGCGAAAGGGAACTACACCTACACACTGAGAAGCGGACTGGGCGCAGACGGTATCAATACGCCGGACAGTTTCGTGTATAAGGTCAAAGCGCCAAACGGTGATACCGGGAGTGCATCGCTGAATATCAAACCAACACCGCAGGCGCTGGATGCAGTAAATGACGTCAGCAGCACGATGGCGGTGAGTACCGTTCAGGACTCTGCTGCATACGGAAGCGGCGCGCTGGGAACAGCAACAATTCCGACACTGGGGAGCAAAGCAACCGGTACAGGTTCGTTTGATATCGCGACAAATGACGTTCTGAAAGGTGCCACGCTTAACTTCAGCATCGGCACGCTTATCACCGTTGGTACGCTGGGCGTGACCTGGACCATAACCGGTCCTGACGGATTCTCGCTTTCAGGCTCGATACCCGCCAGTTCCATCAGCCTGTTAGGCAGTTCAATTGCCGTCTCACTGGGTAATGCTGAGTTAGCCGCAGGCCATTACAACATCAGCTTCACCGGAACGATGGGAGGACTGGCAGTTGGCAACGTCAGTATTACGCCGAACGTCACGGGTACGACATGGCACCTCAATACCTATGACGTTAACGCCACCACGGTGAATGGCAATATTTTTGATGGCAGTGATGCCGCAGGTGCGCACGATCAGCTCTCAACCGTCCATACCCAGCTCACCGTAACCGGCTTTAACGGCAGTACAGCCACCCTTAATCCGGCCGGCAGCGCCAGTAGCGCAACAATTCAGGGTCATTATGGTTCACTGACCATGAACCTTGATGGCTCATACATCTACACGCTGAAGCCGGGTACAACCGTAGCATCGATCACCAGCAAAGAGACCTTTACCTATACGCTTAACGACCAAAACGGGCATACGGACACCGCTACGCTGACCATCAATATGAATCCGCAGATGGCAAGCACCGCACAGCATGACGTGATCACCGGATCGGTCTACGGCGATACGCTGATTTATCACCTGCTCAACGCCAACGACGCTACCGGCGGCAACATTAGCAATGGTGCTACCGATACCTGGACCAACTTCTCGCTGGCCCAGGGTGACAAAATCGATATCGGCGACCTGCTGGTGGGCTGGAACGGGCAGAACGCTACACTCGGCAACTACCTCACCGTAACCACCAGCGGTAACAACACGGTGATTGCCATCGACCGCGACGGTACGGGCAACACATATCACTCAACCAATCTCATAACGCTGGAGAACGTACACACCACGCTCGATGAGCTGGTGCAACAAAATCACATCGTACCCTGACGTTAACGCAATGCGTTAACGCGCCATAACTACAGCCCCGGATGCCATGACGTCCGGGGCAATAACAGTCGTCGCTGCCGTATTTTGTAAGGGATAAACTATGAAAAATGTCGCGCCTGTTGCATTACTTCTGGCATTAACGCTCTGTACCCTGCGGGTGAATGCCGAAGATGAACCGCAAATTATTACGCCGGAAGGACTGGCCACCAGCCAGATGCTTCCCTCGCTGGACGGCGCGGTTGCCGATCTGCCGCTGAGCGCTGCCGCCCCCGGCAACCTGATGCTCAACGACGCGGTAAGTCGTGCCGTGAGCTGGCATCCTTCTATTCGTGAATCGATCGGCAAACTGCTCTCACAAAACGAGCAGATAGACGTGGCGAAATCGAAATATTACCCGCAGGTTTCTGCCGGAATGAATAACGGTTACAGCAATACCTATACCGACCACGGCTTTAGCCCGGCGCTGGTTATTTCGGTGTCACAAATGCTGTACGACTTCGGTAAAGTCGCAAGCCAGGTCCGCGCCGAGACCGCCGGAGCCGCACAACAGCAGGCGAATGTGTTACTCAGTATTGATACCATCGCCCACGCAACCGCTAACGCGATAGTCCAGGTGCAGACGTGGCAACAAATGGTGGATGCCGCCGAAGAACAGCTCACCGCCTTAAACGACATTGGTCGACTGACCCGACAACGCAATGATGAAGGGGCAACCTCGCTGTCCGACGTGGTGCAAACCGATGCGCGTATCGAGTCTGCACGTTCTCAGCTGGCGCAATATCAGGCCAATCTCGACAGCAGTAAGGCCACATTGATGAGTTACCTCGGCTGGAACTCACTTAACGGCATCAGCAACGAATTCCCGGCCAAACTGGACAGCAGCTGCGATGTGGTCAAACCGGAAGATAAACTGGTTCCCGCGGTTCTGGCGGCCTGGGCACAAGCGAATGTGGCACAGGCAAATCTCGATTACGCCAACGCGCAGATGACGCCCACCATCTCTCTGGAGCCGTCGGTTCAGCATTATCTCAACGACAAATACCCCAGCCATGAGGTGCTCGACAAAACCCAGTACTCCACGTGGGTAAAAGTTGAGATGCCGCTGTATCAGGGGGGCGGACTCACCGCCAGGCGCAACGCCGCCAGCCATGCGGTAGAGTCTGCACAATACTCCATCCAGCGCACCCGACTCGAAGTACGACAAAAATTACTGGAGTCCCGCAGCCAGGCAATGAGCCTCGCCACCGCCCTGCAGATTCTGCGCCGCCAGCAGCGACTGAGTGAACAAACGCGCGAGCTTTATCAACAGCAGTATCTGGACCTCGGTTCGCGCCCGCTGCTCGACGTGCTTAACGCCGAGCAAGAGGTGTATCAGGCCCGTTTTGCCGAACTCCAGACTCAAAACCAGCTGCGCCAGCTCCAGCTGAACTGCCTCTATAACACTGGCTCGCTTCGCCAGGCGTTCGCCTTAAATAATCGCAGCATTCAATCGGTGGAGATCAAGCTATGAGCGACCTCGATTCACATGCAGAAGATGCGATTAGTGAACACGCTCTTAGCCAGTGGGCGCTGGCGATGACGCATATTGCCAATCACTATCGCGTGGCCTGTTCTCCCGGCGCAATCCAGGCCAACGCCCCGTGGTTTGCGGGAAAAAGCCGGGCAACGGCCCTGTCGCAACTGGCGCGTCAGGCGGGCCTGTCATTTCATGCGCTGGATACCGCCACGCAGGCGTTCGGTCAGTGGCATCTGCCGGTGGTGGCGGAACTGCGCGACGGCCAGCTAATGGTGATAGAGCATTTCAACGGCGAAGATGCACTGGATGTGTTTATCATCGCCGAAGGGGGCCAGCGTAACCGGCTCACGGTCGCAGAGCTTCTGCCGGAGATCGTGAGTATTACCGCGCTGCGCCCGCTGTCGGCGCTGAAGGACAGTCGGGTAGACCGCTATATTTCGCGCTTCAAGCCCGACTGGATGCGCGAACTGGTGTTAAAGGACATCCGCCCTTACCTGCCGGTCATGATTGCCGCCTTTCTGATTAACGTTCTGTCGCTCGCCGGGATTATCTTTTCTATGCAGGTTTATGACCGGGTGATCCCCGCTCAGTCTTATCCAACGCTGTATGTTCTCTCCACTGGCGTTCTGGTGGCGGTGCTGTTTGGCTTTTTGCTGCGCGAAGCGCGTACCCACATAATGGACCTGCTCGGCAAACGCGCCGATATGCGTATTTCCGATCGCGTATTCAGCCATGCATTGCGCCTGCGTAACAGCGCCGTCCCTCGCTCGACGGGGAGCTTCATTTCTCAACTGCGCGAGCTGGAACAGGTTCGCGAGATGATCACCTCCTCGACCATGTCGACCATTGTCGATCTGCCGTTTTTCTTTTTGTTTATCGTGGTGCTGGCTTTTATCGCCCCGCCGCTGGCATGGATAGCGCCCGTCGCGGCCCTGCTGATGATCCTGCCCGGTTTGCTGTTACAGAAGAAGCTGGCGGTGCTCGCCAACCAGGCTGCCCATGAATCCACCCTGCGCAACGCGGTGCTGGTCGAAAGCGTCCAGGGGCTGGAAGACATCAAGCTGATGCAGGCTGAAAACCGCTTTTTACAGCAGTGGAACAGCTACATCCGCATTACCGGAGAGTCCGGGCTGCGCGCGCGCAGGCTGACTCAGGGGCTGATTGGCTGGGGCATGTCGGTACAAAGTCTGGTCTACGCCGCCATCATTATGTTTGGTGCGCCGATGGTCATTGAAGGCACGATGACCACCGGGACCGTGGTGGCCGCCTCGATGCTCGGTTCCAGAATGATTGCCCCAATGGCTAA
Source organism: Citrobacter sp. Cpo089 (assembly GCF_030332695.1). NCBI lineage: Bacteria > Pseudomonadati > Pseudomonadota > Gammaproteobacteria > Enterobacterales > Enterobacteriaceae > Citrobacter > Citrobacter sp. Cpo089. The sequence continues at coordinate 38,730 of NZ_JAOWHJ010000043.1, forward strand.
TCTGTGCGGCGTGCTGGCCCGCTGGCAACAGGTCAAGGCGGCGAAGATGGGGTTGGACAGCATCATGCAGCTCCCCACCGAAACGCAGTACGACGAAGACCGGGTACATCAGGAGATTTTTCACGGTCATTATCTGTTTGAGAATGCACACTTTCGCTACCACAGCGACGATCAGCGCGTTCCGCTGCGCATCTCGTGCCTGGAGGTCATGCCCGGCGAACGGGTGGCAATCCTCGGGCGTAACGGTGCCGGGAAATCAACCCTGCTGCAGGCCATGGCGGGTGGTGTGGAGATTATCCAGGGCGATGTCCGGCTCGACAACCTGAGTCTGGCGCAGATCGATATGGCTGATTTACGCCGCAACATCGGTTTTCTTAGCCAGAACGCGCGGCTGTTTTTTGGCACCCTACGCGAGAACCTGACCCTTGGCGCACCGCATGCCAGCGACGCGCAGATCTTCGAAGCGCTGGAGGTCAGCGGCGCGGCAGCTTTCGTTAAACAGCTCGCCAAAGGGCTGGCGCATCCCATTATGGAGGGCGGCAACGGTTTGTCCGGTGGACAACGGCAGTCGATCCTGCTGGCAAGAATGCTGCTGCGATCGCCCAATATCGTGCTGCTCGACGAACCCAGCGCCTCGCTGGATGAACATACCGAGCGGGAGTTTATTCAGCGCCTGAACCAGTGGCTGGGCAACCGCACATTGATTGTCGCCACCCATCGCGTACCGGTTCTGGAGCTGGTCGAACGCGTGGTGGTATTAAAAGAAGGCCAACTGGTTATGGATGCCCCGAAAGCGCAGGCATTAAATGCGAGTCGGGCACCCGCCCCAACTCACGGTCGGGAGTGGAAAAATGAAAACCAATCCGCATGATGCCGCCATGGACGACCTCGATATCCGCCGCGAGCACCGTTTTTCCGGGGCCAGCCGCATTATTCTGCTCAGCACGCTGCTGTTTGCCGTCCTGGGTATCTGGGCATATTTCGGCAAGCTGGATGAAGTCTCAACCGGCAGCGGGAAAGTGATCCCCAGCTCGCGAGAGCAAGTCTTGCAGTCGCTGGATGGCGGCATTCTCGCTGAGCTTACGATACGCGAGGGAGATAAAGTGCAGGCCAATCAAATTGTGGCGCGCCTCGACCCTACCCGTTCTGAGTCCAACGTTGGGGAGAGCGCCGCCCGTTATCGCGCCTCACTGGCTTCCAGCGCAAGGCTTAATGCCGAAGTTAACGATCTGCCGCTGGTCTTTCCCGATTCACTGCGCGCATGGCCGGATCTCATCGCCTCCGAAACTCGTCTGTATAAAAGCCGTCGCGCGCAGCTTGCGGATTCAATGGCGGAACTGCAAGATGCCCTGGTCTCAGTTAATAAAGAACTGGCCATCACCCAACGGCTGGAGAAAAGCGGTGCCGCCAGCCACGTAGAAGTGCTGCGCCTGCAACGACAAAAAAGCGATCTGGGATTAAAAATCACCGACCTGCGCTCGCAATATTTCGTGCAGGCGCGGGAAGCGCTGTCAAAAGCTAACGCCGAAGTGGACATGCTGGCGGCGATTTTAAAAGGACGCGAGGATTCCGTCACCCGCCTGACCGTACGCGCGCCGATGCGCGGTATTGTGAAAAACATCCAGGTCACCACCATCGGCGGCGTTATCCCGCCCAACGGCGAGATGATGGAGATTGTGCCGCTGGACGATCATCTGCTGATAGAAACCCGCTTGTCGCCGCGTGATATCGCGTTCATCCATCCTGGACAACGGGCGCTGGTGAAGATTACCGCCTATGACTACGCCATTTACGGCGGCCTGGAAGGCGTAGTCGAAACCATCTCTCCGGACACCATTCAGGACAAAGTGAAACCGGAAATCTTCTATTACCGCGTGTTTATCCGCACGCATCAGGACTTCTTACAGAACAAACTGGGACGCCATTTCTCCATTGTACCGGGCATGATTGCCACAGTGGATATAAAAACAGGTGAAAAAACCATCGTCGACTATTTAATCAAACCGTTTAATCGCGCAAAAGAAGCGCTGCGCGAGCGCTAAATCCTTGAGGATTAGGGGTTGCGGGGGCTGGTCACGCGTGTCACAAGTCTGTTATACTTGCTCTAACACATTGGGGCTGATTCTGGATTCGACGGGATTCGCGAAACCCAAGGTGCATGCCGAGGGGCGGTTGGCCTCGTAAAAAGCCGCAAAAAAATAGTCGCAAACGACGAAAACTACGCTTTAGCAGCTTAATAACCTGCTCTGAGCCCTCTCTCCCTAGCTTCCGCTCTTAAGACGGGGATCAAAGAGAGGTCAAACCCAAAAGAGATCGCGTGGAGGCCCTGCCTGGGGTTGAAGCGTTAAAACTAATCAGGCTAGTCTGGTAGTGGCGTGTCTGTCCGCAGGTGCCAGGCGAATGTAAAGACTGACTAAGCATGTAGTACCGAGGATGTAGGAATTTCGGACGCGGGTTCAACTCCCGCCAGCTCCACCAAATCATGATCCGGATACGTCCGGTGAAGTACAGAAAGCCCGCATGGCACAAGCCCTGCGGGCTTTTTTGTGTCTGATGTTGTCCGAGAACATCCGGCTAAATCCAGATAAAATTGGTACACGTTTAGGTACACGCTATACTGTGGTCCATTAAACGTGTACCAATTATGGAAGGGATCCAGACATGGCGCGCATTACACGCCCCCTCACTAACAACGAAATCCTGAAAGCGAAACCCCGCGAAAAAGACTTCACCCTGCATGATGGTGATGGCCTGTTCTTACTCGTCAAAACCTCCGGTAAAAAACTCTGGCGCTTCCGTTATCAACGACCGGGAAGCAGCAGCCGCACAAATTTGAGTCTCGGCTCATACCCTGCCCTTACACTCGCAGCAGCTCGTCAGATACGCGACCAGCACTTAACCACGCTCGCGCAAGGCATGGATCCACAACAGCAACAGGAACAAGCGTCAGAACAACGCCAGATCGAGTTAGACAGCATTTTCTCAACAGTGGCTGCTAACTGGTTCCAGATTAAAAGCAAAAGTGTCACAAAGGATTATGCAAAGGATATTTGGCGTTCTTTGGATAAAGACGTGTTCCCGGCAATCGGTGCGATACCCGTTCAAGAGATTAAGGCCAGAACGATAGTTGAAGCATTGGAACCGATCAAAGCACGCGGCGCATTAGAGACTGTTCGTCGCTTGGTCCAGCGCATTAACGAAATAATGATTTACGCAGTCAACACCGGCCTGATTGATGCTAACCCGGCATCAGGTGTTGGAATGGCATTTGAGAAACCCAAAAAGCAGAATATGCCCACGCTACGACCAGAAGAATTACCTAAGCTGATGCGTTCTCTGGTCATGTCAAATCTGTCTGTTACGACTCGTTGTCTTATTGAGTGGCAGCTTCTGACCCTTGTGCGCCCTTCTGAGGCTTCTGGTGCTCGGTGGGTCGAGATCGATCTTGATGCCAAACTCTGGACGATTCCCGCCGAACGAATGAAGGCTAAGCGTGAACACATTGTTCCTTTATCACCGCAGGCGCTAAATAGCTGCGCCTAATACCGCTACACTTTTGCCTGACCATGTTTTCCTCCGGGGAATGGGCTGGCGGTTTCCATAAAATGGCGGACCTTTTTCAGTAACTGCCACATTGAGCGGCACTGATGATTACGGGTTATCGTGTCATGAAGTGCCTGCCATAGCCGTTCCACATGATTCACCCACGGCGAGTAAACCGGCTGGTAAATTACCCTGAACTTGGGATTTGCTTTCAACCAGCGCTGTGTTTCGCGGCTTTTATGGATAATGTAGTTATCAACGATCAGCGTGATTGTTTTCGCCCGCCGGTAAGTGGCTTTCAGGTGCTTCAGCAGAGCGATAAACAGCGCTGAACTTTTGCTGTTGCCGCCCACGTAGCTGACTTTACCCGTGCCACTGTGCAGTGCGCCGGCCAAATAGTATTTTTCGTTCTGCCCCGGCGTCACTACCCGTTTCTGCTGTCCGCGCAACTGCCAGTCCGCACCGATTTTAGGATTAAGGTGGATATCCACTTCATCTTCATAAAATACCGGATGCTCTGCGCTGCATTCATCCAGCGCTTTGTGGATTACCGCCATCTTTTCATCTTTATGTGGGTCACGGATACGCAGAGTTGGCGCGGCCCTGCGCCATACAAGCCCCGCAGATGGCAACCAGCGGCGAACGGTTCCTGCATGTAACTGGCAACCGGTTATCTCATTGATTTTTATTGCCAGTAATTCGGTGCTCCAGCGTGAACGTTGATAACCAAAATCGCCGGGAGAATGCTTTATCAGCTCACGTAACAGGGTGCAGATATGTTCAAAAGGCCAGCGTCGGGAGCGCCCTGCGGGTAAGGATTTCAGGCCTTCAATACCTGAGTGCGTAAACCAGTTAATCCAGCGACCAACGGATGAACGGGCACAACAGAGAGTTCTGGCAACATCGCTGACCCGTTCACCCCGATGAAGCATCAGCATGGCCGTGAGTCTGCGGGCATGATTTTTATCACGCGTTTTATGAATAGCTTTCTGCATCAGGCGTCGTTCGCCACGGGGTATTGGTACTATGATCGGCATCGCTCAGTCCGGTTGGTGATTTTGGTTGGTTTGGCGATTGATCAGATCGCACAATCCGGGCTGAGTTCCCTTTCAGTGATCTACTATTCCGCGCAGCTATTTAG
>NZ_JAOWHJ010000044.1:0-21443 GCF_030332695.1 Citrobacter sp. Cpo089
GGGTGGATCAGGGTAACAACCATTTTGATGTTGTCGCCCGGCATTACCATCTCTACGCCTTCCGGCAGTTCGATGGTACCAGTCACGTCAGTAGTACGGAAGTAGAACTGCGGACGGTAGCCTTTGAAGAACGGAGTATGACGGCCGCCTTCGTCTTTGGACAGAATGTACACTTCAGATTCGAACTTGGTGTGCGGCTTGATAGAGCCCGGCTTAGCCAGTACCTGACCACGTTCGATTTCTTCACGTTTGATACCACGCAGCAGAACACCAACGTTCTCACCAGCACGGCCTTCGTCCAGCAGTTTGCGGAACATTTCAACGCCAGTACAGGTAGACTTAGCAGTCTCTTTGATACCAACGATTTCAACTTCTTCACCAACTTTGATGATACCGCGCTCTACACGACCGGTAACAACGGTACCACGACCGGAGATGGAGAATACGTCTTCGATAGGCAGCAGGAACGGCTTGTCAATCGCACGCTCTGGTTCTGGGATGTAAGAATCCAGGAAGCCAGCCAGTTCGATGATTTTCGCTTCCCACTCTGCTTCGCCTTCCAGCGCTTTCAGAGCAGAACCACGAACGATCGGAGTGTCGTCGCCCGGGAAATCGTACTGAGACAGAAGTTCACGAACTTCCATTTCTACCAGTTCCAGCAGCTCTTCGTCATCAACCATGTCGCATTTGTTCAGGAACACGATGATGTACGGAACGCCTACCTGACGACCCAGCAGGATGTGCTCACGAGTCTGCGGCATCGGGCCGTCAGTCGCAGCAACAACCAGGATCGCGCCGTCCATCTGCGCAGCACCGGTGATCATGTTTTTAACATAGTCGGCGTGGCCCGGGCAGTCTACGTGTGCGTAGTGGCGAGTCGGGGTGTCATATTCAACGTGAGAAGTGTTGATGGTGATACCACGAGCTTTTTCTTCCGGCGCGTTATCGATCTGGTCGAATGCACGAGCAGCACCGCCGTAGGTTTTAGCCAGTACGGTAGTGATTGCAGCGGTCAGGGTAGTTTTACCGTGGTCAACGTGGCCGATGGTGCCGACGTTAACGTGCGGTTTTGTACGTTCAAATTTTTCTTTAGACACGGCTATATTCCTTACTATAGTGCTCTCCCCTATGGAGAGAGCACGGGACTTAGGTTTTAATCCTGTGGATTATTTACCACGGGCTTCAATAACGGCCTGAGCAACGTTGTTCGGCGCATCGTCGTACTTCAGGAACTCCATGGAGTAAGAAGCACGGCCTTTGGTCAGAGAACGCAGCTGGGTTGCATATCCGAACATTTCAGACAGCGGAACTTCAGCATGGATAACAACGCCAGTGACGTTGGATTCCTGACCACGAAGCATACCACGACGGCGGCTCAAGTCACCGATTACGTCACCGGTGTTCTCTTCCGGAGTCTCTACTTCAACCTTCATGATAGGCTCAAGCAGAACTGGTTTCGCTTTCTTAAAGCCATCTTTGAAGGCGATAGAAGCGGCCAGTTTAAACGCCAGCTCAGAGGAGTCAACGTCATGGTAAGAACCGAAGTGCAGACGCACGCCCAGATCAACAACCGGGTAACCAGCCAGCGGGCCAGATTTCAGCTGTTCCTGGATGCCTTTATCAACGGCCGGGATGTATTCGCCAGGAATTACACCACCTTTGATGTCGTTGATGAACTCGTAGCCTTTCGGGTTTGAACCCGGCTCCAGCGGGTACATGTCGATAACAACATGACCGTACTGACCGCGACCACCAGACTGCTTAGCGTGTTTACCTTCGATATCGGTAACTTTCGCGCGAATCGCTTCACGGTAAGCAACCTGAGGTTTACCGACGTTCGCTTCAACGTTGAATTCACGCTTCATACGGTCAACGATGATGTCGAGGTGCAGCTCACCCATACCAGCGATAATGGTCTGGTTAGATTCTTCGTCAGTCCATACGCGGAATGACGGGTCTTCTTTCGCCAGACGGCCCAGAGCCAGACCCATTTTTTCCTGGTCAGCTTTGGTTTTCGGTTCTACCGCGATGGAAATTACCGGCTCAGGGAATTCCATACGTTCCAGAATGATCGGGTGATCCGGGTCACACAGAGTGTCACCAGTGGTCACGTCTTTCAGACCGATTGCAGCAGCGATATCGCCCGCGCGAACTTCTTTGATCTCTTCACGTTTGTTAGCGTGCATCTGTACGATACGGCCGAAACGTTCACGTGCAGTTTTCACGGAGTTCAGGATGGTGTCACCGGAGTTAACCACACCAGAGTACACACGGAAGAAGGTCAGGTTACCCACGAACGGGTCGGTAGCGATTTTGAATGCCAGAGCAGCAAACGGCTCGTCATCGCTAGCATGACGCTCAGCAGGAGTATCTTTACCGTCGTCCAGAATACCGTTGATCGCAGGTACGTCTACTGGGGATGGCAGGTAATCAATTACCGCATCCAGCATCGCCTGAACACCTTTGTTCTTGAACGCAGAACCACAGGTTACCAGGATGATTTCGTTGTTCAGAACGCGCTGACGCAGAGCTTTTTTGATCTCTTCTTCAGTCAGTTCTTCACCACCCAGGTATTTCTCCATCAGCTCTTCTGAAGCTTCTGCAGCGGACTCGATCAGGTTCTGGTGCCATTCTTCAGCCAGTTCCTGCATGTCAGCCGGGATATCTTCATAAGTGAAGGTTACACCTGCATCTTCTTCGTTCCAGTTGATGGCTTTCATTTTCACCAGGTCAACAACACCGGTGAACGCTTCTTCAGCGCCAATTGCCAGCTGCAGCGGAACAGGGTTCGCGCCCAGACGGGTTTTGATCTGACCAACAACTTTCAGGAAGTTCGCACCCATACGGTCCATTTTGTTAACGAACGCAATGCGCGGAACTTTATATTTGTTTGCCTGACGCCATACGGTTTCAGACTGAGGCTGAACACCACCAACTGCGCAGTAAACCATTACTGCACCATCAAGCACACGCATGGAACGTTCTACTTCGATAGTAAAGTCAACGTGCCCCGGGGTGTCGATGATGTTTACGCGATGCGGTTCATACTGCTTAGCCATACCAGACCAGAATGCAGTAGTCGCTGCGGAGGTGATAGTAATACCACGTTCCTGCTCCTGCTCCATCCAGTCCATGGTGGCTGCGCCGTCATGAACTTCACCGATTTTATGGTTTACACCGGTGTAGAACAGAATACGTTCGGTAGTAGTGGTTTTACCGGCGTCGATGTGCGCACTGATACCGATGTTACGGTAGCGCGCGATGGGTGTTGTACGAGCCATTTGATTCCTCGTTTATCTTTTAGGCGTTCAATTTAAGTAGCCCAAAGCGGGCTGCTTACTAGAAGCGCCCGCCTGGTGACTAAAACTCCGAAGGGATTACCAACGGTAGTGTGCGAACGCCTTGTTGGCTTCTGCCATACGGTGAACGTCTTCACGTTTCTTAACTGCAGTACCTTTGTTTTCTGCAGCATCAGAAAGTTCGTTCGCCAGGCGCAGAGCCATGGATTTATCACCGCGTTTACGAGCAGCTTCAACGATCCAACGCATTGCCAGAGCATTACGACGGACCGGACGGACTTCAACTGGTACCTGATAAGTAGAACCACCAACGCGGCGAGACTTAACTTCGACAGTCGGGCGCACGTTTTCGAGAGCTACTTCGAAAGCTTCCAGTTCGTTTTTACCAGAACGCTGAGCCAGGGTCTCCAGCGCGCTGTATACGATAGTTTCGGCAGTAGATTTTTTACCATCTACCATCAGGATATTTACAAATTTAGCCAGCAGTTCTGATCCGAACTTCGGATCCGGCAGAATTTTACGCTGACCAATGACGCGACGACGTGGCATGGAAATACTCCGTTGTTAATTCAGGATTGTCCAAAACTCTAAGAGTTTAGTTTGACATTAATATAAAACGTTTGGCCTTACTTAACGGAGAACCATTAAGCCTTAGGACGTTTCACGCCATACTTGGAGCGTGATTGCTTACGGTCTTTAACGCCGGAGCAGTCAAGCGCACCACGAACGGTGTGGTAACGAACACCCGGGAGGTCTTTTACACGACCGCCACGGATCAGGATCACGGAGTGCTCCTGCAGGTTGTGACCTTCACCACCGATGTAGGAAGTCACTTCAAAACCGTTAGTCAGACGAACACGGCAAACTTTACGCAGTGCGGAGTTCGGTTTTTTAGGAGTGGTAGTATATACACGAGTACATACGCCACGTTTCTGCGGGCATGCTTCCAGCGCAGGCACGTTGCTTTTTGCAACTTTGCGTGCACGTGGTTTGCGTACCAGCTGGTTAACTGTTGCCATTAAATAGCTCCTGGTTTTAGCTTTTGCTTCGTAAACACGTAATAAAACGACCTCATACAATATGAGGACGCAGAATTTTAGGTCGGTGTCGAAAAGGTGTCAAGAAATATACAACGATCCCACAATTACCAGGACATCTGGCTGGGATGCTTCACCGTAAGTCTGACGAAGTCAGTATAGCTAACCCTGACGACACTGTCTGAAATTTGACCACTCAACCCGCGGGCCTTAATGTCTTCTTCCAGTACATAGACCTTAATGGAGGCATTTTGCAGACTTTCAAGGAAGCGGCTGCCTTCGATTGCCGCCGTCACACCATCCTGGAGCAATAAAAGTTCATCGTCTTTATCTATCAGGCGAAGAAGAGAGGAGAAATCGGTAAGCCACGCGGAGCGATGTAGTGTGTGCAGCATGAGAGTCTCAAAACCTTAAAATGACGTCAAAGTTGCCTAACTCACGGCGTAAATCTTCCGGTTCAAGCGCTGTCGCATCGACCACAAAATTAACCCCCTGCTGAAGGCCCCGCTCGCGTAATGAAGCGGCGCACAGCCAACATTGATCGATATCGTACAACCCTAACAGCTTGAAGGTTGCGATATAGTCTCGCGCCAGCACGGCATCCGGTTGTTGTCCCTGGAGGATTTGAAAGACGCCATCGCCGATAAAAAACACGCCGAGGTCTTCCGTTAATGCAGATGTCGCCAGCAATGCATCTAATCCTTCACGGCCTGATGCGCTGCCGTGCGGTACGGTAGAAAAAACAAAAGCAACACGTTTCATCAGAACTGCACCACGCGATCGCAGGTCAGGGATGCCTCAGCCAGCGATCCAAGCCCGCTGAGGTTAAAACCTGGTTGTAAATTAGCCCCTGCCAGCCCCAGCCGCTTTGCCTCAGTTTCATCAACAACGCCGCGACGCAACGCCGCCGCCACGCAGATATTCAGCGTTACACCATGCTGTTGGTTCAGCTGTTGCCAGGCCCGCACCAGATCATATTCATCACTGGCGGGTGAAGTCAGGAAATTGGCGTTATATACACCTTCACGATAGAAAAAGACGCTGCATAACTCATGCCCTTCTTCGAGAAGCGCATGAGCAAATTGCAACGCGCTACTCGCCTGCTGCGTGCCATAAGCAGGCCCTGTCACCATGATGGCAAAACGCATTACTTGTCTTGCCCCTGGAAATCGCCGCTTTTGAACTGACGAATATAGAGGTAGACCGTATGTTTGGAGATGTTCAGCCGATCGGCGACCTGGTTGATGGCATCTTTAATATCGAAGATGCCTTTCTCATATAAATTCAGGACGATCTGGCGGTTCTTCGCGTTGTTGGAAACATTGCGATCGGCATTCACTTCTTCGATCGTGAATTCCAGCGTCTGGGTAACCAGATCTTCCACCGAAGAAGCGAAGTTGACGGCAGAGCCCACTTCCGGGGTTTCCGGTGGGATAAAGGTATTCATTATCTGCGAGAAAGGAACATCAAGGTTCATGTTGATGCACAGCAGACCAATCACGCGATGCTCACGGTTGCGAATGGCAATCGTCACCGACTTCATCAAGACACCGCTTTTCGCACGTGTGAAGTAACACTTCGACACGCTGCTATCCGCACCCGTCATATCATGCAGCATACGCAACGCAAGGTCGGTAATCGGTGAGCCAATTTTACGGCCCGTGTGTTCACCGTTAGCAATGCGGATGGCCGAGCATTTCAAATCCTGCAAAGAGTGCAATACGATTTCACAATGGGAACCAATGAGCATCGCCAACCCGTCCACTACCGCTTCGTAGGATTTGAGGATATCGAAGTCGGTTTGATCGAAAGGACGTTGATCCAGCAAATCTAGCTCACTGGTTTCGTTGGTTAAAAGCGACCTGGACATGAAAAAAAGCACTCCTTTTCAGGAGCCTGTCGTTATGTTGTCAGGGCAGGCTCATCACTATTATAGGGGCATCTAAAGTAATACAGCGCACAAGGCGCTTTCCAGTATTAATTATATCCTGTCGATAATAAAAAACCGCCGCCCTGTGGGCGGCGGTTTTTGTTAGCTTATTTTTTGCTGCTGTCTGCAGCTTTATCTGCCGGTGCAGCATCTGGCTGCGCGTCAGCTTTCGGTGCCGGTTTGATGTCTAACAGTTCAACATCAAAGACCAGCGTAGAGTTGGCCGGAATACCCGGGACGCCGGTTTTGCCGTAAGCCAGATCCGGTGGGATAACCAGCTGGATTTTGCCGCCTTTCTTGATATTTTTCAGGCCTTCAGTCCAACCAGGGATTACACCGTCAAGACGGAAAGACAGCGGCTCACCACGGGTGTAGGAGTTATCAAACTCTTTACCATCGATCAGCGTACCTTTGTAGTTGACTACCACCGTATCGCTGTCTTTCGGTGCAGCGCCAGTACCTTCTTTCTCTACTTTGTAGACCAGGCCAGTAGAAGAGGTTTTAACGCCTTTCTCTTTAGCAAATTTCTCGCGGTAAACTTTACCTTTGGCTTCGTTGTCAGCCGCGTCTTTTTCCATTTTCGCCTGAGCGGAGCTCTTCACGCGCGCTTCAAACGCCTGCAGAGTTTGTTCGATTTCCTGGTCAGACAGTTTGCTCTTGTCTGCAAACGCATCCTGAACACCAGCGATCAGCTGATCTTTATCCAGTTTGATGCCCAGTTTTTCCTGCTCTTTCAGAGAGTTTTCCATATAACGACCCAGGGACGCGCCCAGCGCGTAAGCGGCTTTTTGGTCGTCATTCTTGAATGCTGCTTTGCTGTCAGCAGTAGCGGCTGGTTTCGCAGCATCAGCAGCGAAGGTGATCGGGGCATGCAGAGCAACAGCCATTGTGGTCGCCAGCAGCGTTACTTTAAACAGTGATTTCATCCATATCTCCAGGGCCGGGGCATCTCACCCCAGGGTTAGCTAACATAAAAATGTACTATAAAGCGTTGCAGAACAAATCAACATACAGGCACGCCCTATTATCACCACTTTTCAGACTCTTTTTGTTTAAATTAGTTTCGTTACCGAAGATTGAGTGCTGTGCAAACAGGCAAAGTTAAGTAGAATTCGCCGCAGTCCGCGATCTGCCGGAGAAAAAAGAAAGAGGTGAATCATGCAGGATACAACAATGGAAACTCGCCTGGCTGAACTGGAAAGTCGCCTGGCATTTCAGGAGATCACCATTGAAGAGCTCAACGTGACGGTGACCGCGCATGAACTGGAAATGGCCAAACTGCGCGACCATCTGCGTCTGCTGACAGAAAAGCTCAAAGCAACGCAGCCGTCCCACATTGCGTCGCAGTCTGAAGAGACCCCGCCGCCACATTATTGAGACGTAAAAAAAGCGGGGATATCCCCGCTTTTTTGTGCCGGATGACGACGTAAACGTCTTATCCGGCCTACGGTAGGCCTGATAAGCGTAGCGCCATCAGGCAATCATACCGATCAGTGGCAACCGCAGCCGCCGCCGTTACCTTTACCGCTACCGCCGCAGCAGCCTTCGCCACCGTGCTCGTGACCATGGTCGTGACCGTGGCCGTGACCACCGCAGCAACCGTCATGACCGTGGTCATGATCGTGGTCGTGACCGTGCGCACCGTGAACGTGGCCGTGAGCCAGTTCTTCTTCGGTCGCTTCGCGGATAGCAACAACTTCTACGTTGAATTTCAGATTCTGGCCAGCCAGCATGTGGTTACCGTCAACCACAACGTGGTCGTCTTCCACTTCGGTAATTTCTACCGGTACTGGACCCTGGTCAGTTTCAGCCAGGAAACGCATGCCAACCTGCAGTTCGTCAACGCCCATGAAGACGTCTTTAGGAACGCGCTGCACCAGGTTTTCGTCGTACTGACCGTATGCGTCGTTTGCGCCAACAGCAACATCGAATTTGTCGCCAACTTCATGACCGTCCAGCGCTGTTTCCAGGCCAGAAATCAGGGAACCGTGACCATGCAGGTAGTCCAGCGGTGCACTCACCGGAGACTCATCAACCAACACACCGTCTTCTGTACGTACCTGATAGGCCAGGCTGACCACCAGGTCCTTTGCTACTTTCATGATATCTCCTGAGCATGGAAAGAATAGTGGCGCAGATTGTAGCGGAATTCTGCACCCGTGTACCCTCTAGCTTAAAAAAAGCTGCGCCATATCGCTAGTCCGGATGAAAAATCCCGATCACTTGCTCTTCTTTGCGAACGTGCTCGCGCGCCTCTTTATCCGCTTCCCGCATCTGATGACCGCACTTAACACACTCAACAATATCGATATTATTTTCGCGCCACATCGCCAGCGTATCCTGCGACTGGCAGGACGGACATTTTGCACCTGCGATAAAACGTTTACGAATTGCCATGGTTATCCTCTACTCAAATTCATCCCAGCCATCCAACTGACGTCGCTCTTGCTGCATCTCTCGTTGGAAAATTTCCTCCAGCTCGCGTCGGGCTTCCCTGGCTCGAGAGATTTGTACCGTATCTGTATGCATGGGGATCAGTTCCCGCAGCATGCGCATATCCAGCCGCCGAAAATGCAGCTGAGCGCGCTGAGCCTGGTGCGGATGCATTCCCAGTGTAACCAGCGTTTTACGCCCCAACTCCAGCGCACTGGAGAACGTTTCGCGGGAAAACTGCGTCACACCAGCCTGTAATAACTCATGTGCCTCTACACGTCCGCGCGCTCGCGCAAGAATTTGCAAATGCGGAAAATACTGTTGGCACAGTTCCACCAGTTTCATGGTGTCTTCAGGCTCATTACACGTAATAACAATAGATTGCGCCGCCTCTGCCCCTGCGGAGCGCAACAGTTCCACCTGCGTGGCATCACCGTAATAAACCTTATGGCCATATTTACGCATCAGATTCACCGCGCTGATATCCCGCTCCAGAACGGTAATGCGCATTTTATTGGCCATCAACAGGCGACCAATAACCTGACCAAAACGCCCAAACCCCACCACAATCACCTGCGGTTTATCATCTTCCACCCAGGGTTTTTCATCTTCCTCATCCGTGCCGTTAAACTGGCGGGAGAGCCATTTATCAATCAGCTTCATCACCAGCGGTGTGGTCATCATCGACAGCGTGACGGTCACCAGCAGCAACGCCATTTGGTCGCCCTGAAACAGCCGTTGCGAGGATGCCGTTGAAAACAGCACGAAAGCGAATTCACCACCCTGACTTAAAACCCCGGCAAATTGCATCCGTTCAGAGCTTCTCATGCCGTTAAGACGCGCCAGCACATACAGCACCAGCATTTTTACGACCACCAGCACTATCACGCTCGCTGCCACCCACAGAATATGGGTGTAGAGCACGCCGAGGTTGAGCGACATGCCAACGGAGATAAAAAACAGCCCGAGCAACAGGCCTTTAAACGGATCGATTGCCGTTTCCAGCTCATGTCGGTATTCGCTTTCCGCCAGCAGCACGCCCGCGATAAACGTTCCCAGCGCCATTGACAGCCCCAGCGCATCCATAAATAGAGCAGAACCCAGCACCAACAGCAGCGTGGCAGCGGTGAACACTTCCCGCACGCCAGAATCCGCAATAAAGCGGAAAACCGGACGCAGCAAATAGCGACCGCCAATCAGCATGCCGGCAAAGGCCAGCACCTTCATTCCCACTTTGATCCAGTCAAAATGTTCGTCAGCAGAACCCGCCAGCAGCGGAACCAGTGCCAGCGCGGGGATCACCGCCAGATCCTGAAACAGCAGTACCGAAAAACCCAGTTGTCCGGATTCACTGCGGTTCATGCCTTTTTCGCGCATCAACTGTAGCGCCATAGCGGTCGATGACATCGCCAGACCAATGCCGCCAACCACTGCCGCCTGCCAGGAGAACGCAGTGAGCATCAATAATCCGGCCAGCACCACCACGCTCAGCATCACCTGCGCGGCACCGACGCCAAAAATTGAACGCCGCAGTTGCCACAGTTTGGCGGGATTAAGTTCCAGCCCAATGATGAACATCAGAAAGACTACGCCCAGCTCGGAGAAGTGCAGAATTTCATCCACATCGCTGATGAATCCTAATCCCCACGGGCCGATAGCAATACCCGCCAGCAAGTAACCCAGCACAGGACCGATACCCAGCTTTGAGGCCAGGGGAACTGCAGCCACCGCCGCGAAGAGGAACAACACTCCCGCTGTCAATAAATCAGAACCTTCCATTAGCGGCCTCCCACAGGGATCGGATTCGCCAGCCAGTCACCATACGCTTTCGCATGGCTGTCCAGCTCCTGCTTCGTTTGCCGTCTGGCCCAGTAAACGATAATTGGGCTCATCCAGTGCATGCGGCACATACCGGCCGTTAGCTCGAAAGGACGCAGCACATCGCTCATTGGATAACGGTTTAGCGCGTCATAGCGGTAGGCGCTTTCCGGTTCTCCGGTCGTGATAACGCTCCGCCAGTACTTTCCCGCCAGTTGATTCCCTCCGGGACCGCTGGCAAATCCGCGGCTCAGTACGCGGTCAAGCCATTCCTTTAACAGCGCCGGACAGCTATAGGTATAGAGTGGGTGCTGAAAAACAATCACATCATGCTCACGCAGCAGCGCCTGTTCATGCGGAATATCGATAAAAAAATCAGGATAGTGCGCGTAAAGGTCGTGCACGGTAACATTGCTGAGCTGCATGGCCGGTTTAAGCAGAACACGGTTCGCGACCGAGTCCTGAGATTCCGGATGGGCATACAGCAGCAAGACTTTCGCTGGCTGGAACATCATCCCCCTCCCGGTTTTGTCTTTTGTCTATTTTCGACGTTTTGGGCTACCATTGCGCCTCGGTGCGGCAAACGGCCCGCACATTACATTATCATAATGATAAATTAACATAGTCTGAACATACGGCGCCTTATGATTGTTTTCTCATCGTTACAAATTCGTCGCGGCGTGCGCGTCTTGCTGGACAATGCTACGGCCACCATTAATCCAGGGCAGAAGGTTGGCCTGGTGGGTAAAAATGGCTGCGGTAAATCTACCCTGCTGGCATTGCTGAAAAATGAACTCAGCGCCGACGCTGGAGGATTTACCTATCCGGGAAACTGGCAGCTCGCGTGGGTGAATCAGGAAACGCCTGCGTTGCCACAGCCCGCGCTGGAGTACGTCATTGACGGCGACCGCGAGTATCGTCAACTGGAAGCGCAGTTGAACGACGCTAACGAACGTAACGATGGACATGCCATTGCCACTGTCCATGGCAAGCTGGATGCCATCGACGCCTGGACTGTGCGCTCACGCGCCGCCAGCCTGCTGCATGGCCTCGGCTTCTCCAACGAACAGCTTGAGCGCCCGGTCAGCGACTTCTCCGGTGGCTGGCGTATGCGTCTCAACCTGGCCCAGGCGCTGATTTGCCGTTCAGACCTACTGCTGCTCGATGAACCCACCAACCACCTCGATCTCGACGCGGTGATCTGGCTGGAAAGATGGCTGAAAAGCTATCAGGGTACGCTGATTTTGATCTCCCACGATCGCGACTTCCTCGATCCGGTTGTAGATAAAATTATTCATATCGAACAGCAAACCATGTTCGAGTACACCGGCAACTACAGCGCGTTTGAAATCCAGCGTGCGACGCGCCTCGCACAGCAACAGGCAATGTACGAAAGCCAGCAGGAGCGCGTGGCGCATCTGCAAAGCTATATCGATCGTTTCCGCGCTAAAGCAACGAAAGCGAAGCAGGCACAGAGCCGTATCAAAATGCTGGAACGTATGGAGCTGATTGCCCCAGCGCACGTGGACAACCCGTTCCACTTCAGCTTCCGTGAGCCGGAAAGCCTGCCAAACCCGCTGCTGAAGATGGAAAAGGTCAGCGCTGGCTACGGCGATCGCGTCATTCTCGATTCGATCAAACTGAATCTGGTGCCGGGTTCCCGCATCGGCCTGCTCGGTCGCAACGGCGCGGGTAAATCGACGCTGATTAAGCTGCTGGCCGGCGAACTGGCCCCTGTCAGCGGCGAGATTGGCCTGGCGAAAGGCATCAAGCTGGGCTACTTCGCGCAGCACCAGCTGGAGTTTTTACGCGCCGATGAATCACCCATTCAGCATCTGGCACGCATGGCACCGCAGGAGTTGGAACAGAAACTGCGTGACTACCTGGGTGGATTCGGCTTCCAGGGCGATAAAGTCAGCGAAGAGACACGCCGCTTCTCCGGTGGCGAAAAAGCGCGTCTGGTGCTGGCGTTGATCGTCTGGCAGCGCCCTAACCTACTGCTGCTCGATGAACCGACCAACCACCTGGACTTGGATATGCGTCAGGCGCTGACCGAGGCGCTGATCGACTTTGAAGGTGCGCTGGTTGTCGTCTCGCACGACCGTCACCTGATCCGCTCCACCACCGACGACCTCTATCTGGTACACGACAAGAAAGTCGAGCCGTTTGATGGCGATCTGGAGGATTATCAGCAGTGGCTGAGCGATGTCCAGAAACAGGAAAACCAGGGCGACGAACCGGCTAAAGAGAGCGTTAACAGCGCCCAGGCGCGTAAAGACCAGAAGCGCCGCGAAGCGGAACTGCGCTCCCTGACGCAGCCGCTGCGTAAAGAGATTACCCGTCTGGAAAAAGAGATGGAGAAACTGCACGCACAGCTGGCGCAGGCGGAAGAAAAACTCGGCGACAGCGAACTGTACGACCAAAGTCGCAAAGCCGAACTTACCGCCTGTTTGCAGCAGCAGGCCAGTGCGAAATCCGGGCTGGAAGAGTGTGAAATGGCCTGGCTGGAGGCTCAGGAGCAGCTTGAGCAAATGCTCGCCGAGTAGTCATGGTTGCCGGAGAAGGCGAAGCTGCCATCCGGCGCCAGAACCGAAAATGCCTGATGAGGACGCTCGCGCGTCTTATCAGGCCTACGTTTCGTTGACGTAGTTGTGACCCAATCTCGCGTAACCTGCTGACTGACTAGCGACAAAATCACATATTGGCTAACCCGCACGCGCTGTGCGCGGTATAGTTACTCTTTCCGATTATTAATTGCTCCGGTGTTATGGTTGAAATCACGTCCACAGAAATGACCCCACCTACCGACGATTCGCGAGAATTCCGCCCGATGCGCGGTATCAGTAACCGCCATCTGCAGACGATGCTGCCGCGTTTAATTCGCCGCAAGGTGAAGTTCGACGCCCACTGGCAGCGTCTGGAATTGCCCGACGGTGATTTCGTCGATCTGGCGTGGAGCGAAGATCCGCAACAGGCGAAACACAAACCGCGCCTGGTGGTTTTTCACGGTCTGGAAGGCAGTCTAAACAGCCCCTACGCACATGGCCTGATTGAAGCAGCACAAAAGCGCGGCTGGCTGGGCGTGGTAATGCATTTTCGCGGCTGCAGCGGCGAACCCAATCGTCTGAACCGCATTTATCACTCGGGCGAAACAGAAGATGGCACCTGGTTTTTACACTGGCTGGAGCGTGAGTTCGGTCGCGTACCGACCGCGGCGGTAGGTTATTCACTCGGTGGAAACATGCTGGCTTGCCTGCTGGCAAAAGAAGGCAACGATATTCCGATAGATGCGGCGGTTATCGTTTCTGCACCTTTCGTGCTCGAAGCCTGTAGCTACCATATGGACAAGGGCTTCTCCCGGGTCTACCAGCGCTACCTGCTCAATCTGTTGAAAGCCAATGCCTCACGTAAGCTTGAAGCTTATCCAGGTTCGCTGCCGGTGAGTCTGGCCCAGTTGAAATCTTTGCGCCGCATTCGCGATTTTGACGATCTAATCACTGCCAAAATCCACGGTTTCGCCGATGCTATAGACTATTACCGCCAGTGCAGCGCCATGCCGTTGCTCAATCGGATCGCCAAACCAACGCTGATTATCCATGCGAAAGACGATCCGTTTATGGATCATCATGTGATCCCGAAACCGGAAAATCTGCCCTCACAGGTGGAGTACCAGCTTACTGAACACGGCGGCCACGTTGGATTTATAGGTGGCACGGTGCGCCGTCCTGAGATGTGGCTGGAATCAAGAATCCCGGACTGGCTGACAACGTATCTGGAGGCATCATCATGATTATCCCATGGCAAGATATCTCCCCGGACGCGCTGGACAATTTGATTGAAAGCTTTGTCTTGCGCGAAGGCACCGATTATGGTGAACATGAACGCTCGCTCGAACAAAAAGTCGCCGACGTCAAACGCCAACTACAATCAGGTGAAGCCGTGCTGGTGTGGTCTGAACTGCATGAAACGGTCAACATTATGCCGAGGAAGCAGATTCACGAGTAATCCGTAGCCGCCGGCCGACTTTACTATAATTACAACCATTTCATGGAGTTGTTATGTCTGCCAAACATCCGGTGATTGCGGTAACAGGATCCAGCGGCGCGGGGACCACTACCACCAGCCTCGCGTTTCGTAAAATTTTCGCGCAGTTAAATCTGCGCGCCGCCGAGGTGGAAGGTGACAGTTTTCATCGCTATACCCGTCCGGAAATGGATATGGCGATTCGCAAAGCACGCGATGCCGGGCGGCATATCAGCTATTTTGGCCCCGAAGCTAATGACTTCGGCTTGCTGGAACAAACCTTCATCGAATACGGTCAGACGGGCAAAGGCCAGTCGCGAAAATATCTGCACACTTACGATGAGGCCGTACCATGGAACCAGGTTCCGGGGACATTCACGCCCTGGCAGCCGCTGCCTGAACCGACGGATGTACTGTTCTACGAAGGGCTGCACGGTGGTGTCGTCACCCCGCAGCAAAACGTGGCCCGGCATGTTGATCTGCTGGTTGGCGTGGTACCTATCGTAAACCTGGAATGGATCCAGAAGCTGACTCGCGATACCAGCGAGCGTGGCCATTCGCGTGAAGCGGTGATGGACTCGGTGGTGCGCTCAATGGACGATTACATCAATTACATCACGCCGCAGTTTTCCCGGACGCATATTAACTTCCAGCGCGTACCGACCGTCGATACCTCTAATCCCTTTGCCGCTAAGAGTATTCCGTCACTGGATGAAAGCTTTGTCGTGATTCATTTTCGTAACCTGGAAGGGATCGACTTCCCGTGGTTACTGGCCATGCTGCAGGGCTCATTCATTTCCCATATCAATACGTTAGTCGTACCTGGCGGCAAAATGGGTCTGGCGATGGAATTGATTATGCTGCCGCTGGTACAGCGACTGATGGAAGGTAAGAAGATAGAGTGATTTAGTCTTTTGCCTGATGGCAGCTGATGCCTTATCCGGCCTACGCGTTTATATCCTGTAGGCCTGATAAGTGAAACGCCATCAGGCATGGCATCACGCAGCAGCAACCACTTCATAGGAATGGGTAATATTCACTGCCTTTTCCAGCATCAACGCTACGGAGCAGTATTTTTCCGCTGAAAGATCGACGGCGCGGGAGACAGACGCATCTTTCAGATCGTTACCCGTTACGATGAAATGCAGGTTGATGTGGGTAAACAGGCGCGGCGCTTCATCACGACGCTCTGAAGTCAGTTTCACTTCGCAGTTGGTCACATCCTGACGACCCTTTTGCAGGATCGATACAACATCAATTGCGCTACAACCGCCAGCAGCCATTAATACCATTTCCATCGGGCTCGGCGCTTTATCACCGGAGTTACCGTCCATCAAAATTTGGTGACCAGAGGCGGACTCACCGAGGAAGGTTAACCCCTCAACCCACTTTACACGCGCTTGCATATTTCGTAACTCCAATGTTTCAATTTTCCTGACAGATTACGCGCACATAACAATTCTCGCAACGGAAGGCGACCTGCGTCATGCTGAAGCGAGACACCAGGAGACACACGGCGAAAGCTATGCTAAAACAGACGGGATGCTACAGTAATACATTGACGTACTGCATGTATGCAGAGGACATCACATTACAGGCTGCAGTATATTTTTGACAGCCCCTTTCCCAGGTAGCGGGAAGCATATTTTTGCAAACCCAGAGGCAGCGTCGTTTTCTGGCTCTGGAGACAGCTTATAACAGAGGATAACCGCGCATGGTGCTTGGCAAACCGCAAACAGACCCGACTCTCGAATGGTTCTTGTCTCATTGCCATATTCATAAGTACCCATCGAAGAGCACGCTGATTCACCAGGGTGAAAAAGCGGAAACGTTGTATTACATCGTTAAAGGCTCCGTGGCAGTGCTGATCAAAGATGAAGAAGGGAAAGAAATGATCCTTTCTTATCTGAATCAGGGCGATTTTATTGGTGAATTAGGCCTCTTCGAAGAAGGTCAGGAACGTAGCGCCTGGGTACGTGCCAAAACCGCATGTGAAGTCGCTGAAATTTCCTACAAAAAATTTCGCCAATTAATCCAGGTCAACCCGGATATTCTGATGCGCCTGTCTTCTCAGATGGCTCGTCGTCTGCAGGTCACGTCTGAAAAAGTGGGCAACCTTGCCTTCCTCGACGTAACCGGTCGTATCGCGCAGACTCTGCTGAATCTGGCGAAACAGCCTGATGCGATGACCCACCCGGACGGCATGCAGATTAAAATCACCCGTCAGGAAATCGGCCAGATCGTTGGCTGCTCCCGTGAGACCGTCGGTCGTATTCTGAAGATGCTGGAAGATCAGAACCTGATCTCCGCACACGGTAAGACCATCGTCGTCTACGGCACGCGTTAACCCCATCGAAGTGGCGCGTTACCCAGTAATGCGCCACTTTTGTTTACTCCGATGTGGCGAAGACTGATATACCACCCAGAGATCAACTACGCACTACGACAAACGCTGGTGCTATGTTTACCTGTGGCTGTTGGTCTGATCATCGGTCAGCTTCATTTGGGGCTTCTCTTTTCCCTCGTCCCTGCCTGCTGCAACATTGCCGGTCTTGATACTCCGCACAAGCGCTTTTTCAAACGCTTAGTCATTGGTGCATCGCTGTTTGCCGGGTGCAGTTTGATCATGCAGTTACTGCTTGCGCAAACTATACCGTTACCATTGATCCTCACCGGCCTGACGCTGATTCTTGGCGTAACCGCCGAGCTAAGCCCTTTGCATGCGCGATTACTGCCAGCCTCGCTTATCGCGGCGATTTTCACGCTCAGCCTGGCCGGGAATATGCCCGTCTGGGAGCCGCTGCTGATTTACGCGCTGGGCACGTTATGGTACGGCCTGTTCAACTGGTTCTGGTTCTGGATGTGGCGCGAGCAACCGCTCCGCGAATCGCTCAGCTTGCTGTACCGTGAATTAGCCGATTACTGTGAAGCCAAGTACAGCATGCTGACCCAGCATGCCGACCCAGAAAAAGCGCTGCCTCCCCTGCTGGTTCGCCAACAAAAGGCAGTGGATCTGATTACCCAGTGCTATCAGCAAATGCATATGCTATCGGCACATCACAACAACGAATACAAACGACTGCTGCGAGCCTTTCAGGAGGCGCTGGATTTACAGGAGCATATTTCCGTTAGCCTCCACCAACCAGAAGAAGTGCAAAAACTGGTTGAGCGTAGCCACGCGGAGCAGGTAATTCGCTGGAACGCGCGAACCGTCGCCGAACGCCTTCGGGTACTGGCCGATGATATTTTGTATCACCGCTTACCGACCCGTTTCTCGATGGAAAAGCAGATTGGCACGCTGGAGAAAATCGCCAGGCAGCATCCGGACAATCCGGTGGGGCAATTTTGCTACTGGCACTTCAGCCGTATTGCCCGCGTGCTACGGACCCAGCGTCCGCTGTATGCCCGTGACTTAATGGCTGACAAGCAGCGTCGGTTGCCGCTGATCCCTGCCCTGAAAAACTACCTGTCGTTGAAATCCCCAGCGCTGCGCAATGCCGGACGCATCAGCGTTATGTTGAGTATCGCCAGCCTGATGGGCAGCGCCTTACACCTGCCAAAGCCTTACTGGATTTTGATGACAGTCCTGTTTGTTACGCAAAATGGCTACGGGGCGACCCGGGTGCGCATCTTACACCGTTCCGCAGGTACGCTCGTTGGACTGGTTATTGCTGGCGTCACGTTGCACTTTCATATTCCTGAAGGTTTCACGCTGGCGGCCATGCTGCTGATCACCCTGGTGAGCTATCTGATCATCCGTAAAAACTACGGCTGGGCTACCGTCGGTTTTACGGTAACGGCGGTATACACCCTGCAACTGCTGACGCTGAACGGGGAAGAGTTTATCGTGCCGCGGTTTGTCGATACGGTCATTGGCTGCTTAATCGCCTTTGGCGGCACGCTCTGGCTGTGGCCACAGTGGCAGAGCGGTCTGCTGCGTAAGAACGCCCACGATGCGTTAGAAGCCGACCAGGAGGCCATTCGTCTGATCCTCAGCAACGATCCACAGGCCACGCCGCTGGCGTATCAGCGCATGCGGGTCAACCAGACGCAAAACACGCTGTTCAACTCGCTGAACCAGGCAATGCAGGAGCCGGGATTTAACTCGCACTACCTTGCAGACATGAAACTGTGGGTCACGCACAGCCAGTTCATCGTTGAACACATCAACGCGATGACCACGCTGGCAAGGGAACATACAATGCTGACGCCGGAGTTGGCGCAGCGGTATCTGGAGTCCTGTGAAATTGCGCTCCAGCGCTGTCAGCAGCGGCTGGAATATGATGGGCCGGGAAGCTCGGGAGATGTGAATATTCTCGAAGCGCCAGAGATGCTGTCCCATGGTCCGTTAAGCACTCTTGAGCAGCATCTGCAGCGGGTTCTTGGGCACCTGAACACCATGCATACCATTTCGTCGGTAGCATGGCGTCAGCGACCGCACCACGGGATCTGGCTGAGCCGCCGGTTGCGGGATATGAAGGGTTAAGCTCGACTGCCGGATGCGCTACGCTTATCCGGCCTACGAATCACAGCTTACCCTGTACGCCATCCGGCAATCAGCCCACCACTTTCGCTACCGCCTGCGCGAAGCGCTGCATCCCTTCATCGATATCCGCCTGCTCCACCACCAGCGACGGCGCGAAACGCATTACGTCTGGCCCGGCGTTCAGTACCATCACGCCTTCGTGCGCGGCGGCATAGAGGAAATCGCGCGCCCGGCCTTTAAACTGCGGCTTCAGCTCGGCGCCAATCAGCAGCCCCATCCCGCGAATATCGCTGAAAATGTCGAACTGTTGATCAATCTTGTGCAAATGCTGGACAAACGTCTGACGTTTGGCCTGAATGCCTCCCAGCACTTCCGGCGTGTTGATGATATCAAACGCTGCCCCCGCTACCGCGCAGGCCAGCGGGTTACCGCCGTAAGTGGAGCCGTGCGAACCCACGTGGAACGCGGAGGCAATCTCTTGAGTGGTCAACACCGCGCTCACCGGGAAGCCGCCACCGAGCGCCTTCGCGCTGGTGAGGATATCCGGCGTCACGCCGTAGTGCATATAGGCAAACAAATCGCCGGTACGCCCCATCCCGCTCTGCACTTCATCAAATACCAACAGCGCCTGGTGCTGGTCACAAAGTTCACGCAAACCTTGCAGGAATTCCGGCGTTGCCGCAGTGACGCCGCCCTCTCCCTGAATAGGCTCAACCACCACCGCGCAGGTGTGATCGTCCATCACCGCTTTGACCGCATGCAGATCGTTAAACGGGACATGGATGATATCCGCCGGTTTTGGCCCAAAGCCGTCGGAGTATTTCGGCTGCCCGCCAACGGATACGGTAAACAGCGAACGGCCGTGAAACGCATTATGGAAGGCAATGATTTTGGTTTTGAACGGGCTATGACGCACGCAGGCATAGTGGCGCGCCAGCTTAAAGGCGGTTTCGTTGGCTTCAGTACCGGAGTTCATGAACAGCACGCGCTCGGCAAAGGTCGCATCAATAATTTTACGGCCTAAGCGCAACGCCGGTTCGTTGGTAAAAACGTTGCTGGTATGCCACAGGGTTTCGCCCTGAGTTTTTAACGCCTCAACCAATGCCGGATGGCAATGCCCTAACGCGGTCACTGCAATGCCGCCCGCGAAATCAACATACTCTTTGCCCTGTTGATCCCACACTCGACTCCCTTTTCCTTTTACCGGGATAAACTCAGCCGGTGCATAAATCGGCAGAATCACTTCATCGAATGTCGCACGCGTAATTGCAGTTTGTTCAGTTGCCATGTCATTACCACCCTGTTAAGCAGAAACGCCAGTGAAATTATAATCACAAAATATGAATAAAAAATCACTGAATAGCAACTACAAATCAGCGATTGAGGAAATTAGCCAGTAGCTGATGCCCCTGTTCGCTGAGAATACTCTCCGGGTGAAACTGTACCCCTTCCATATCCCACTCGCGGTGACGAATGCCCATTATCTCCTGCGTTTCACTCCAGGCTGTTACCTCAAAGCACTCGGGAAGCGTCTCAGGGGCAACCACCAGAGAGTGGTAGCGCGTCACCGTTAATGGGTTAGCGAGTCCCTGAAAAACACCCTGCCCGGTATGGGTAATCGGCGAGGTTTTACCGTGCATCACTTTAGCCGCCCGAACTACGTTCGCGCCAAAGGCCTGCGCCATCGCCTGGTGACCAAGACAAACACCCAACAAGGGAAGCTTACCGGCGAAATGACGAATAACGTCCAGTGAGATACCGGCGTCATCCGGCGTGCATGGCCCAGGGGAAATCACGATTTTTTGCGGGTTCAGCGCGTCGATTTGCGCCAGCGTCAGATCGTCGTTGCGCCGGACAAGGACATCAGCGCCCAGTTCGCAGAAGTATTGGTACAGGTTCCAGGTAAAAGAATCATAGTTATCAATAAGCAGGATCATGGCGGCTCCGGTACATAAGAACCGCGCTATTCTACTCAGTTTCCGGGGCTTCGCTTACCACTTTACGAAATATCGCCCGCAATGCAGACAGGTCACCCATCGCCCCGCTCTGATTAGCCTGATTCCACTCTTCAACCGGAATGCCATCCCAGCTCAGCATATATCCGGCATGAATCGCTAACTGTTCGAAGAAAATACGCTGCGCCAGGCCACTGCCAATGCGAAACGGATGCAGCACATTGATTTCGCAATAATAGTGCGCAAGACGATCGACAAACTTGTCTTCCGGCAATCCCACCAGCCAGGACTCATCTTCCAGGTCCTGCATCAGCGCATTGCCCTCTTTCTCGATATAGGCGAAATGGCAAAAGCGAGTATCGCCCTGGTAAATATCGACTTCGCGGGTGATGCTGCCAACTTACTGATTTAGTGTATGATGGTGTTTTTGAGGTGCTCCAGTGGCTTCTGTTTCTATCAGCT
>NZ_JAOWHJ010000045.1:0-53326 GCF_030332695.1 Citrobacter sp. Cpo089
GTTGCCCGGCATCCAACGCCATTCATGGCCATATCAATGATTTTCTGGTGCGTACCGGGTTGAGAAGCGGTGTAAGTGAACTGCAGTTGCCATGTTTTACGGCAGTGAGAGCAGAGATAGCGCTGATGTCCGGCAGTGCTTTTGCCGTTACGCACCACCCCGTCAGTAGCTGAACAGGAGGGACAGCTGATAGAAACAGAAGCCACTGGAGCACCTCAAAAACACCATCATACACTAAATCAGTAAGTTGGCAGCATCACCGCGGATTTACGTGCCGCGATTGAGCTGGCCCAGCGTATTAAGATGGAAGGTCGCCGTCGTCAGCTGCAGCTGATTGGCAAAATGTTGCGCCAGCGCGATGTTGATCCTATCCGTCAGGCGTTGGACAAGCTAAAAAACCGTCATAACCAACAGGTCGTTGTCTTCCATAAGCTGGAGCAACTGCGTGACCGTATGGTTGACGGTAGCGATGAAGCTATCGAAGAAGTGATGAACCTGTGGCCTGACGCCGACCGTCAGCAACTGCGTTCGCTGGTGCGTAACGCCAGGAAAGAAAAAGCGGGCAACAAGCCGCCAAAATCTTCCCGCCAGATCTTCCAGTATCTGCGTGAACTGGCGGAAAACGAGGCCTAACCTCTTCGTCCGCCGAAAGTGCCGGATGGCGGTGCAAATACCTTATCCGGCCTACGATCCGTTGTAGGCCCGGTAAGCGTAGCGCCACCGGGCATTTTTTTACTCTTCTTCCACCTGAGCTTTCTTCGCCAGACCATCCAGCAGTTTTTGATGAATGCCGCCAAACCCGCCGTTGCTCATCACCAGAATGTGATCGCCAGGCTGCGCGGTTTTCACCACCATATCTGCCAGTGCATCCACATCGCCGCTCCAGTGTGCCGGCTGAACGCAGGCTTCAGCGACTTCTGCTACCTGCCACGGAATGTGCGGGGGTTGCAGCAGGAACACTTCGTCTGCACGCCCTAACGACGGCGCCAGGTCATCTTTGCACAGGCCCATTTTCATGGTGTTCGAGCGAGGTTCCAGCACAGCGATGATGCGCGCCGTGCCGCCCACTTTACCGCGCAGTGCCGCAAGCGTTGCCAGAATGGCCGTCGGGTGATGGGCAAAATCGTCATACACCGTCACGCCATTGGCTTCACCGCGCAGCTCAAGACGGCGACGGGCGTTGATGAACGAGCCCAATGCATTGGCCGCATCCGCAGGCACGACGCCAACATGACGCGCGGCTGCAATCGCCATCAGGCCGTTGTGCATGTTGTGCTCGCCCACCAGGCCCCACTTCACTTCGCCGACTTTTTCACCGTCCAGCCACACTTCCCACTCGGAGGCATCGGTGGTCAGTTTTTTCGCCTGCCAGTGACCTTGTTCGCCCACCAGCTCTTGTTCGCTCCAGCAGCCCATCGCCATCGTCTGTTTCAGATTGATGTCGTTTTCCGGGTAGATGATGCGTCCCTGGCCCGGCACGATACGCACCAGATGGTGGAACTGTTTCTGAATAGCTTTCAGATCGTCAAAGATATCCGCGTGATCGAACTCAAGGTTATTGAGGATCAGCGTGCGCGGGCAGTAATGCACGAATTTAGAACGCTTGTCGAAGAACGCACAGTCGTACTCATCCGCTTCAATCACGAAGAAGTCGCTCTCGCCGAGGCGTGCGGAAACCTCAAAGTTGCCCGGAACGCCGCCAATCACAAAGCCAGGTTTATAGCCGCAGGCTTCGAGGATCCAGGTCTCCATCCCGGCGGTGGTGGTTTTGCCGTGCGTACCAGCAACCGCCAGTACCCAGCGATCGCGCAAGACAAAGTCATGCAGCCACTGCGGGCCGGACATGTACGGAATGTTCTTTTCCAGCACCGCTTCCACGCATGGATTACCACGGGTCATGGCATTGCCGATGATCACCAGGTCCGGCTGTGGGTCGAGCTGGCTGGCATCGTAACCCTGAATCAGATCAATGCCTTGCTTCTCAAGTAAGGTACTCATCGGCGGATACACATTGGCGTCCGAACCGGTTACTTCATGACCGAGCGAGCGCGCCAGCATCGCCAGACCGCCCATGAAAGTGCCACAAATTCCCAAAATATGAATGCGCATACGTCACTATCCTTTTTTAATCTGGGGGCCATTTTACGCACATGTCCGGCAAGTGAGAAACGCATTTCAGGATATTCCGCAGTTTGCTGGCGCGATTCACCTAAGCGCAGCAATGGAAATATTTGTTAATATTGTTGCGGTCGCTTTACTCCACATAAATTGCAGGGAAAGTGTTATGAAAACGTTAGGTGAATTTATTGTCGAAAAGCAGCACGAGTTTTCTCATGCTACCGGTGAACTCACTGCTTTGTTGTCGGCAATAAAGCTGGGCGCCAAGATCATCCACCGCGATATCAATAAGGCCGGTCTGGTCGATATCCTGGGTGCCAGCGGTGCTGAGAACGTGCAGGGAGAGGTTCAGCAAAAACTCGATCTGTTCGCGAACGAAAAACTGAAAGCTGCACTGAAGGCGCGCGACATTGTGGCGGGCATTGCCTCAGAAGAAGAAGATGAAATCGTCGTCTTTGAAGGCTGTGAACACGCTAAATACGTTGTGCTAATGGATCCGCTGGATGGCTCATCCAACATCGATGTTAACGTCTCTGTCGGTACGATTTTCTCTATTTACCGCCGCGTAACCCCAGTCGGCACACCGGTCACGGAAGAGGATTTCCTGCAACCGGGCAACAAGCAAGTTGCTGCAGGTTACGTTGTTTATGGTTCTTCCACCATGCTGGTGTATACCACCGGCTGTGGCGTACATGCCTTCACTTACGATCCTTCTCTGGGCGTATTCTGCCTCAGCCAGGAACGTATGCGCTTCCCGGCGAAAGGCAGCACGTACTCCATTAACGAAGGTAACTACATCAAATTCCCGAACGGCGTGAAGAAGTACATTAAATTCTGCCAGGAAGAAGATAAGCCAACCCAGCGCCCGTATACCTCGCGCTACATTGGCTCTCTGGTTGCGGATTTCCATCGCAATCTGCTGAAAGGCGGGATCTACCTGTACCCAAGCACCGCCAGCCACCCGCAAGGGAAACTGCGTCTGCTGTATGAATGCAACCCGATGGCCTTCCTGGCCGAGCAGGCGGGCGGCAAAGCCAGCGATGGTAAAGAACGCATTCTGGATATCACCCCAGAAAGCCTGCACCAGCGCCGCTCCTTCTTCGTGGGTAACGACCATATGGTTGAAGATGTAGAACGCTTTATCCGCGAGTTCCCGGACGCGTAAGTATCATTCATCGCACGGACGTAGGCCGGATAAAACGCGTAGCGTTGCCATCCGGCCTACAAAATCCATCGTCTGCTTACGCTTTCTGTAGCTTAAATACGGCCATTGCTTCGATTAGCGCTGAAGACTGCTCTTCCAGCGAGCGGGTAGCCGCTGAAGACTGCTGCACCAGCGCCGCGTTTTGCTGCGCCGTTTCATCCATCTGAATTACCGCGATATTCACCTGCTCTATGCCGCGACTCTGTTCCTGGGACGCACTGGCAATTTCACGCATCAGTTTGGTCATACGCATAACCTCGGTCGCGATTTCATCCATGGTTTCGCCCGCCTGCTGCGCCAGTTCACTGCCTTCCCCCACATGGGTGTGCGAATCGCTGATTAGCGTACGGATCTCTTTGGCCGCCTCGGCGCTGCGACTGGCCAGATTACGCACTTCACCAGCAACAACCGCAAAGCCCCGCCCCTGCTCACCAGCTCGCGCCGCTTCAACGGAAGCATTGAGCGCCAGAATATTGGTCTGGAAAGCAATGCCATCAATCACGCTGAGGATGTCGGCGATTCGGCTGGAACTTCCTGAAATATCGCGCATTTTCTCGATCACATAGCACACCATTTCGCTACCGCGATCGGCGGTATCCGACACCGATTTTGCCAGCTGGTGCGCCTGTTCCGCGTTCTGCGCATTCTGTTTCACCGTCGCCGTGAGTTCTTCCATGCTGGCGGCGGTCTGCTCCAGCGAAGTGGCTGTAGATTCAGTGCGTTGCGCCAGATGCTGGTTACCGGCCGTCAGTTCACGACTGCCAATATCAATTTGCGAGCTGGCATCGCGTACGCGCTGTACCGAGTCGCCCAGCGCATGGCGCATGTCATCCATTGCCGCATTCAGGCGGTTGAATTCGGCGCTGGCCGACAACGCGGTAACCGGCGACAAATCCCCCGTTGCCAGACGTTCCAGTTGCTCAACCATGTTATCCAACGGTTTGAGAAACTTATTTCGCAGCATAAACCAAATGACCGCCAGCAATGCGATAGCAGCCAACATCGCAGCGCTCATAATACCGTGATAAATCAACGATGTAATGACACGGGTAGAAGCATATAGCCCCATACCACCGGTCAGTAACAGAAGGAACGTCAGCAGAGACAATAACACCAACAAACTTGATCGAATTGAAAGGGATTTTGGCATCGTTATATTTCCGGTTGTAGGGTTAAAACAGACCTGTACAGAACCTATCGACTACAACCGGAAAAAGTTTAGGTATTTAAATGTTTTGTGCAAAATCAGGATGTTACTTTGGTGTTGCCGCCGTACCCACTCGGGTCACCGGCGAGCTTTGACGATTTTCCCAAAGCACCGTCAGACCGCGTTGTAACGCTATAAATATAAACAATAAAATGCCAATCGCGATCTTCGTCCACCAGGAACTTAATGTGCCGTCAAAATTAATGTAGGTCTGGATCAGCCCCTGAATGGCGACGCCAAACAACGTCCCTAACACTGTACCGACTCCACCGCTGAGCAGCGTTCCGCCAATCACCACTGAGGCTATCGCATCCAGTTCGACGCCAACGCCCGCCAGCGCATAGCCCGCCTGGGTGTAAATGGAAAAGACAATGCCGGCAAGCGTCGCAAGCCCGGTAGACAGCATATAAATGCGGATGGTGGTGCTGCGAGTTGAGATGCCCATCAGGTTGGCAGAGGTGGCGTTGCCGCCAATCGCGTAAACCTGATTACCAAAGCGCGTACGGTGCGCCAGGAATATGCCGATGACGACAACCGCCAGCATCAGCAATCCCATCGCGCTCAGGCGACCACCGCCGGGAATTTTCCATGCCAGGCTTGAGAGCGTGTCATAAACCGGATGATTAATTGGGATAGATTCTTCAGAGACCAGATAGCTGACGCCGCGCAGGAAGAACATTCCCGCCAGGGTGATAATAAATGCCGGGATCTTCAGCGCATCAATCAGTAACCCCATAAACGCACCAAACGCGCAGCCCATCAGCAAAACCAATGGGAACGCCAGCAGCGGGGAAATGCCCCAAAAACCAATGGCCTTTGCCAGAAATACGCCGGTAAAGGCGATCACCGAGCCAACGGAAAGGTCGATCCCGCCAGAGAGGATCACGAAGGTCATGCCTACGGCAATGATGCCCAGAAAGGCGTTATCGGTCAGGATATTGCAAATGACCCGGGTGGAAGCAAAAGCGGGAAACTGCGTCAGGCAGTAGAGATAACCCAGCACAAACACGCCGAGGGTGATCATCAGCGGTAAATTACGTTTTATCATGACCACGCACTCCTTTTATCAGGCTGATAAAGCGTTGCGACTGCACGACCAGCACACACAACACCACCACGGCTTTGACCACCTGATTCAGTTCCGGCTGGAAGCCCGACAGCAAAATCCCGGTGTTCATGCCCTGAATAATCAACGCGCCTACCACCGACAGCAGCAGGTTAAAGCGCCCGCCCATCAGCGAGCCGCCGCCGATAACCACCGCCAGGATGGCATCCAGCTCCAGCCATAATCCGGCGTTATTGGCATCTGCCCCCCGGATATCCGCCGTGACGATAATGCCGGCGATAGCCGCGCACAGGCCGCTCAGCACATAGGTGAGCATCACGATAATGCGGGTATTCACCCCGGCGTTTTTTGCCGCACGAATGTTGATACCCACCGCTTCGATAAACATACCCAGCGCCGTTTTCCGCGTCAGCAGCCAGAACACCACCAGCGTTAACAGTGCAATGATTACTGGTGTGGGGAACAGTAGGAGCGAACCGCTACCAAACCATGACAGTTCAGGCGAGTTGAAGGTGACGATCTGCCCGGAGGTGATTAGCTGCGCCACCCCGCGCCCGGCCACCATCAGGATAAGCGTGGCGACGAACGGTTGGATCTTAAGGATGGCCACCAGTATCCCGTTCCACAGCCCAGCCAGAATACCGGAACCTAAGGCGGCAAGTAGCACCACCGGCAGACTGTGCCCAGCCACCGTCATCGCCGCGGTGGTGGCACCAGCAATAGCCATAACGGCGCCAACGGAAAGGTCGATGCCGCCGGTGGCAATCACCAGCGTCATACCTATCGCCAACAGCGCCACGGGTGCGGCACGGTTGAGAATATCAATCGGGCTACCGAACAGCCGACCATCCTGCAAAATCACCTGGTAGAAGTGCGGCGCGACCAGGCTATCCACCAGCAGCACCAGCAACAACGCCACCAGCTGTGGCATCCCCTTTGGCCAACGGAACCGCCGTTTAGGCGGATTGGATTGAGGGAGAGATTGAGGCATCACCATAGTCTCCTTAGGCCGCAATGGCGTTCATGATTGCCGGTACGGACAGTTCAGCCAGTGGGATCTCTGCCACCTGTTTGCGATCGCGCATAATAATGACCCGATCGGCATAGCCCACTAACTCTTCCAGTTCGGATGAAATGACCAGCAGCGCCAGACCATCCGCGCACAGCGTTTCGATCAGGCGGATGATCTCCGCATGCGCGCCAACGTCGATCCCACGCGTGGGTTCATCGAGGATCAGGAACTGCGGTTTGGTCAGTAACCAGCGCGAGAGCAATACTTTTTGCTGATTGCCGCCGGAGAGAAATTCGATCGGTTGCTCGGCGTTTGGAGTACGAATACCAAGCTGGCGGATAAACCGCTCGGCAATCTCGTTTTGCTCTTTACGGGGAATAGGCCGCAGCCAGCCGCGCTGCGCCTGCAATGCCAGAATGATGTTTTCCCGCACCGAAGCGGCGGCAATAATGCCATCCGTTTTGCGATCCTCCGGACAGAAACCGATCCCCAGACACGAAGCCTGATGTGGCGAGCGCAAAGTCTGCGATTTGCCTTTGATCAGCGCACTTCCGCTGTCGGCGGGTTTAATACCGAAGATCACCTCCGCCGTTTCCGTTCGCCCGGATCCCAGTAGTCCGGCGAGACCGACGATCTCACCGGGACGCACCTGTAGATCAAATGGCGCGATGGTGCCTTTTTTGCCAAAGCCGCTGAATGCCGCCACCGGTTTATCACTCAGCAACGTGCGGCCCGCACGCTGTAGTGCATGGGTATCCAGTTCACGGCCCAGCATCATTTTGACCAGTTCGATCTGAGGCAGTTCTCGGGTTTCACGGCAGCCAACGAAGCCGCCGTTACGCAGAACGGTAATGCGATCGCTGACCTGATAAACCTGATCGAGAAAGTGGGTGACGAAGATCAGACTGACGCCCCGATCGCGCAGATGTCGCATCAGGCCAAACAGCATTTCAACTTCCTGGGTATCAAGGCTGGCGGTCGGCTCATCGAGGATCAGCACTTTCGCGGAGAGATCGATCGCCCGACAGATGGCGACGATTTGTTGCATCGCCACGGAAAAGCGGTTCAGCGGCTCGCGCACGTCGAGGGAAAAACCGTATGACGCCATCAGCTCCGTCGCGCGTTTTTCCATCTGTTTGCGCTGGAGCAGGCCAAAGCGCCGCGGTTCACGACCAATAAATAAGTTATCGGCAACCGACATATTGGGCAGCAGGTTCACTTCCTGGTACACGGTGCCAATCCCCAGTTGCTGGGCATGGGCGGTGTTTTTGGGGGAAATCGGTTGGCCTTCGAGCCAGATAGTGCCACGATCGGCATGGTAAACGCCGGTCAGCGCTTTGATGAGCGTCGATTTGCCGGCTCCGTTTTCTCCCAGCAGCGCCATAATTTCACCGCGACGCAAGCTGAAATCCACGTTATCCAACGCTTTGACGCCGGGAAAGAATTTGCTTAATCCTTCGGTGCGGAGGATTTCCTGATGTTGGTCGGTGGTCATGGCATTCCTCCGGTACGAGGTCACGGCGTTTCGTAGGCCTGATAAGCGCAGCGCCATCAGGCAACAAATGCCGGATGGCGGCGTAACGCCTTATCCCGCCTACGGAAAACCGACAGAAAAACTAGTAGCCCATGTTTTTCTTCTTCTCTAACTCTTCTTTCGCCGTATCCGGCAGATAGAGGATCGATTTGGTAATGGTCAGCTTCTCAGGCATCGTGCCGTCTTTTTTGAATTTCTCCAGCGCGTCGAATGCCGGGCCGGCCATATTCGGCGTCAGTTCGACGCTGGCGTTGGCTTCGCCGTCAATCATCGCTTTGTAGATATCCGGTACGCCATCGATAGAACCGGTGAGAATATCTTTGCCAGGTTTCAGGCCCGCTTCTTTGATCGCCTGAATCGCACCGATCACCATGTCATCGTTGTGTGCGTAAACCATACAGATGTTCTTGCCGTTGTTTTCCGCTTTGATAAAGCTCTCCATCACTTCTTTCCCTTTACTGCGGGTGAAGTCGCCGGACTGAGAGCGGATAATTTTGATGTTTGGCGCGTTAGCGATAGCTTCAGCAAAGCCTTTTTTACGATCGATCGCCACGCTGGCCCCGACGGTCCCTTGCAGCTCAACGACGTTACACGGCTTGCCGTCCACTTGTTTAATCAGCCAGTCGCCGATCAATTTACCTTCCAATACGTTGTCGGCGGTGACGGTGGTCATATAGAGAGATTTGTCTTTTACATCGATGGAACGATCGAGCAAAAAGA
Source organism: Citrobacter sp. Cpo089 (assembly GCF_030332695.1). Taxonomy (NCBI): domain Bacteria; kingdom Pseudomonadati; phylum Pseudomonadota; class Gammaproteobacteria; order Enterobacterales; family Enterobacteriaceae; genus Citrobacter; species Citrobacter sp. Cpo089. The sequence goes on from NZ_JAOWHJ010000045.1 coordinate 8,862, forward strand.
CCGGAATGTCGGCATCTTTAGCTTCTTTTAAAACCGGCTCCCAACCCGTTGCCACGACCGGCGCAATAAAGATCGCGTCAACGCCCTGCGCAACAAATGAGCGAACTGCTTTAATCTGGTTTTCCTGCTTTTGCTGGCCGTCAGCGATTTTCAGCGTAATACCACGCTTTTCAGCCTCGCTTTTCGCAACGTTGGTTTCTGCGGCGCGCCAGCCGGATTCAGAGCCAACCTGCGAAAATCCTACGGTTAAAGGGGCTGCCATTGCCATAGACGACATGGCTGCCGAAACTGCTGTGACTAAAAGTAAGCGCTTCCACATAAGTGCGTCCTCGTAGGGTGATTATTGTTGGTTAATTAACCGTTGCGAAAAAACTATAGACAATTGAGCATGTAACGGATTGCGTTACATCACACTTCAAAAAAGTAAATAAAACGTTAATCACAACTTTGTAATCGCTTTCATCTCACTATGAAAAATGCGGCTGAAGATATGGATTTTTCTGTCACGAGAGAGAGGTAAAAAGAAGAAAATGCACGCAGAGAAAGCGAAAACAAGCGGAGACATTCCGCGCGAGTTGGCTATAATACCCGCCACTTGTTTGCCATAGCTTATTTAAAGGAAACAGACATGAGCTTACTCAACGTCCCTGCCGGTAAAGACCTGCCGGAAGATATCTACGTTGTTATCGAGATCCCTGCAAACGCAGATCCGATCAAATACGAAGTTGACAAAGAGAGCGGCGCCCTGTTCGTTGACCGCTTCATGTCCACCGCGATGTTCTATCCGTGCAACTACGGTTACATCAACCACACCCTGTCTCTGGATGGTGACCCGGTAGACGTTCTGGTCCCGACTCCGTACCCGCTGGAGCCAGGTTCAGTGATCCGCTGCCGTCCGGTTGGCGTACTGAAAATGACCGACGAATCCGGTGAAGATGCGAAACTGGTTGCTGTACCGCACACCAAGCTGAGCAAAGAATACGATCACATCAAAGATGTGACCGATCTGCCGGAACTGCTGAAAGCGCAGATCACCCACTTCTTCGAACACTACAAAGATCTCGAAGCGGGCAAATGGGTGAAAGTTGACGGTTGGGACAACGCTGAAGCTGCTAAAGCTGAAATCGTTGCTTCCTTCGAGCGCGCGAAGAAGTAAGTTCGCGTTAGCGTAAAGCCCTGAACGCCAGCCCCTGGTTAGTAAGGGTTTCTTAATTTCTACTTTCTTTTCCCCCTCCCCTTCGCTGTTTCTTTTTGACCTACCAGATTGGGTAGTCACATTTCATTTATGTTAATTGCGAATGAGATTAGATCTCATTATCATTCTCAGCATGTAAATAAATGTGAATAAAAGTCAATGAACCTCCACAATGTGAAGTCCCTGAAACGCTATTCCTGCGTGGCTCTCGCCATAGCACTGTTATTTACCAGCCTGTCCAGCGTGGCACAGACGCTACCTGAGAAAGATTTTCTGACCCGCGACGTTGGCAACGGCGTGTATGAACTGGCGGTTGATAGCCAGCAGAATGCGCTTTTTGCTGCCTCGTCGCCGTCGTTTGATAAAGATAAAACCAGCGGGCTTATCTATAAACTCGATCTGGAGAAACTCACCACGACTGAAGTTATCGAAACCAGCCGTCGTGCCTTTGCCACTGCCCTGGATGAAGAAAATCAGGTGCTGTACGTGGGTAACACGCTGGAGGGTTCCGTCACACTCATTGATACCCGCAGCGGTAAAGAGCTGGCGATACTGCAACTGAGCGAAGCCAAAAACCCGAAAGAAATTGTCCATACCCGCGAAATGGTGCTCGATAAACAGCATCACCGCCTGTACGTTTCCGGCGTGGCTGAAAAAGGCATTGTCTGGGTGGTGGATACGCAAAAGCGCGAGAAAATCGCTACCCTTGAAAACATGGGCCAGTATCCGACCGGCATGGCCGTCGATGCAAATAAGAACCGCCTGTATGTCGTAAATGGCCGCAACGAACTTATTACACTGGATACCACCAACCATCAAATTATTAGCCGCTTTAGCATTGAGCCAGGCAAAAAACATTTTTTCCTGAATATTGCTTTGGATGCAAAAAATAATCGCGCATTCCTGACCGATCCTGATTTAGCGGATGTACTGGTTGTTGATATTAATACCGGTAAGGTTATTGCCCCCATTAAGGTTATCAACTCGCTGGCGGTGATATATAACGAAAAACGCCAAGAAGTGTATATCACCCACCGAAATGCAAAACGCATCAGCATTGTGGACAGCAAGACTTATCAGGTAAAACAAAGCATTGAAACCAATGCGTTACCTAACAGCCTGGCGCTCTCGTCTGATGCCAACACCCTGTATGTCAGCGTCAAACAGCCGGAAAAAATGGCAGGTGTGAAGCCCGACTACGTGCTGAAAATCGACCTCTCCAAATATTAATAATTAAAAACGCTTCTGACACCTTGCAGCTTTTCTGGGCTGCAAGGTGATGCTTTTATTTTTTACTTTTCAGGTGTCTATATTATGAAAACGCGTCAACTTATTACGCTGACAGGGATCGTTGCATTCTCAGGCGGTGTTATTTTCCCCACTCAGGCAGAAGAACTCACCGAAACCTCACGCAATAGCGAAGATGAAATGGTGATCACCGCATCCGGGTTCTCGCAGCAAAAGCGCGAAGCGCCAGCCACCATTTCCGTTATCGATCGTAAAACGCTGGATATTCAGCCGGACCGTAGCATTGGTGAAGCGATTAAAAACCTTCCTGGCGTCTCGGTCACTAACAGCAGCGGCATGAACGCTGGCAGCATTATGATCCGCGGCATGGACCCGTCCTATACCGCGTTTATGGTCAACAGCGTCAAACAAAATACCGGTGAATCTCGCCCTTACGGGCATGACATCGGTACTGAAGCCAACTTCTTACCGCCGATGGAGGCCATTGAGCGTATCGAAGTTATCCGCGGGCCCATGTCCTCGCTGTACGGCTCAGATGCCATCGGCGGTGTGGTCAACGTTATTACCAAAAAACCGTATGGTGCAAAAGAGTGGACAACGGCAATTGCCGCCAATACCTGGCTTCAGGAGCACCAGTATTTGGGTAATACCAGCCAGATGAATCTGTTTACCATGGGGCCGATTGTGCCCGATGTTCTCGGCCTTAGCGTAGCGGCCGACTGGCTCGACCGTCGCGATGACGATCGCAATAACTATTTCGGCAAACACAACCGTAAATCCGTTGATATGACGCTGGGCCTGGCCGCTAGCGAAAATAACCTGTTCGACCTCAATGTGGTCACCGGTGAGCAGGAGAAAAACCGTACCCAGAAGCGCGGCGCGCCGTGGTCATGGCTGTTCGATCGTAACGCCGCCACCCTAACGCATACCGGCTGGTATGCCGACGACACCATCGCAACGACCAACTACATAAACTATGAAAAAGGCCGTTCAAAGTACGTTTATGACAGCCAGTCGCCGCAGTATGTGCAGATGGAGAACTACGTCGCCAATTCGCAAACCACCTTCACGCTCGACAACCATAAACTGACCGTTGGGGCGAATTTCACCCGCGAAGAGCTGAATGACCGCTTTGATGTGGCCAACAAAACGCTGCCCGGATCTGAGCCAGTGACAAAAATCAGCCGTAACGGTTGGGCATTGTTTGCTGAAGACGGCTGGAGCATTGACGACTTCATCCTGACCACATCAGCGCGTATGGACCAGGATGATAACTTTGGCACACATATTACGCCGAAAATGTACGGTAACTGGGCCTTCAGCAATGACTGGGCGCTGAAGGGCGGCGTTTCCGCAGGTTATAAAAAACCTGAGCTGCGTGCGACATCCAGCGACTTTGTCACCCCATACGGCTCGACTGTACCTTATCCCTTCCTGACCGTCGGTAACGACGATCTGAAACCAGAACAAAGCGTTAACTCTGAGCTGGGCCTCTACTGGACGGGGAATGCGCTGTCGCTGGATAGCACCGTCTTCTATACGCAGTTCAAAGACAAAATTGCTGAACAAACCATTTGCGAAACCACATCGACGAATCAGTGCTCCGTGAATGGCTACAAGGCGGACTCCGTCAGTAAATACTTCAACGTCAGCAAGGCGGACGTGTACGGTATAGAACTGAATGCCGACTGGCAGATTAGCACCGATGTGAAAGCCAACGCTAACTACACCTGGAACCACAGCGAACAGAAAAGCGGCGTAAACAAAGGCTACGCGCTCAACGATTATCCGCGCCATATGGCGAACCTGTCGCTGAACTGGGCGGCAACGCAGAGTCTGGACGTATGGAGTACGGTGAATTACCGCAGCAGTAACCGCAACAGCGGCAATAACTATAAGTATGATGACTACACGATGGTCGACGTAGGCGTACGTTATAAGCTCAATAAGCACACGCAGCTGATGGCAGGGATCTACAACGTGCTGGATGAGGATCCGAAACTGACGACTGCATGGAATGAATCCGCGCAGGTGGAAGGACGCCGCTATAACCTCGGCGCGCGCGTGGAGTTTTAAGCCTTTAATAAACAACGCCACCCGAAGGCGGCGTTGTTTATTCTGGTAGGCGATATATCAGTACTGGTCTCTGTCTAACCAGTTACCGCTTTCAATCAGCGTTAAGCCATCAACCGGACGTTGGTACACGTACATCCATGCACTTCCGTACGGCGTTTGAATTAACTGGCGTGCGTATTCACCGCCGCGGGTACGCAGAGCGTCAAGCTCTGCCAGCGTGGCGTTATCAATACGATAAACTTCCCCGTGTACTGTTCCATTTCCCGGAACCGCGCCTGGATAGTGGCCCAGGCTGTACAACTGGTAGTTATCGATACTGAAATTTCCCAGCAACAGGGCATTGGTCATCCAGTGGCTGTTGCCTTGTTTGGTTCGTAAACTGCCGTAGACAAATATTCGCATTGCTAAAACTCGAACTGATAGAGCAAATCAAGTGCCTGATCTACGCCAGACACTGCTTCCAGATATAGCTTAGGCATCAGACGATAACGTAGCGTGAGTGTCGCTAAGGAGTCAAATATACCCACACCATATTTCACCTGCAGACCTGGCAGTACGTATCCGCTGACAACCACCTGAGATGAGTCGCCCACCCCTTGCGTGTCCAGTGCCAGATTGCTTACGCCAAATGTCTCCCCGATTTTACCCACAACCTGACCACTTTGTGCAACCCCCAGACCAATAAGCATTGAAGTCATCGCTGCGCTATCGCTCTGTTCGCTATCCAGCCCTTGTCCACGTAGCAGGTAGGAAAGCGCCATTTGCTGCGACATTGCCGGGTCGGAGAAGATCTCCGCCTTCGGTTCATCGGCGGTACCGGTGACGCGAACGCCAGCGATCACATCGTCTTCGGTGGCATCTGGGTTACGAATCGCTTCGATGTTGAGCAACGGCTGATCCGGCGGACCGGAGAACAACAGCTCGCCCTTACGCACAATCAGATCCTGACCATAGGCGTGGAAGCGACCGCTCGGGATATTAATTTGCCCGTTAAGCCCCAGACCTTGCTTATCCTGCACCACTTTCAGATCGCCCGTCAGACGCGCTTTCAGACCAAAGGCGTCAAGACGCACGTTGTTACCAACGTGGATGTGCAGGTTGCTGTTGATCGGAATACCGGCGGTCTGCGGTTTCTCGGGCTGCAGATTGTTGTTAAGCATGACCATATCGCTGGAAACCCCAACCGCGCTTTCCGGCAGGTCATGTACCACGATACGCGCCCACGGCACATCCACGTTGCCATCGAGAGTAAACAGGCTTGGTGTAGCTTCAAAGACCACGTCCGGCGATACATCCAGGCGGACCATCGGCGGTACGGTAATACGTACCCTGCTGCCTTTAGCCGCAACGCGCGCCCGCCAGTTGTCTATCTGACTCCAGTCGGCATCGCCGCTCAGGTTAATTTCGCCCTGCTGCGTACGCACCACGCCCGCCAGCGTTGAGCGTGTTCCGGCGAAGTTAACAGCTAACTGGCTTGGCTGCATGTCAAATGGCATGAAGTTACCGTCAATATCCAGACCGCTCAGTTGCAGCTGTCCGAGCAACTGCGGGCTTTGCACATCTCCGCCCAGCCGCAGGTTGGCGTTGATCATCCCTGCCGCTTTTTCACCGCGCGAGAAGATGGGGTTCACCATCGCCAGATTGAAGTTGCGAATATTGACGTTACCGCCCAGATTACGACGCCCTTGCGGGTCCGTTACCTGAACCTGCCCGTCAAACTGCCCGTTGTTGGTCAGACGAATCAGCCAGCCCAACTCGGCACGGTTATTGTGCAGGTCGGCGGTCAGATTCAGCGTTTCAAACGCTACGGGGAGCGGGGCATCATTCACGCTTTGCGTGACCTTGACGTTACGTCCGCTCAGGGTGACCTGCCCCTGTGGCAGCCCCTCTTTGGTGGTGTCCCAGCTCACATCAGCTTTGCCGGTGAACACACCGCTGGCCTGGGTTGTCTCCGGCATAAACGGTTTTAGCATAGCCAGGTCGAAGCGGTTAAGGTTCACCACCGCGCGACCTTCTGCACCGGCATCAATGGTTTGTGGTACGCACAGCTCCGCATTCGGGTTGTTCCAGCAGTGCGGCCCGATACTAATTTTCTGTTCCTGATTACGATAATCCAGCGCGATAGCCCGGTTGAGCGACCACGGACCGACCGGCGTCTGGAAACGGGTATTGCTTAACTCTCCTTTCCAGCGCTGTTCTTTGCGATCAAAGCTCCCGGCAAGATCCAGTTGCCCGGAAACCGGCTCACCCTGAATGCGTAACTGCAGCTCATGCTGCTTTTCACTGCCTTTGGCGTTGAGCGTCACCAGACCAATATTCACGTCAGGTTGTACAATCCGCTCTACGCGAACGTTGAGATTACCGGCGATTTGCTCGGCCGATTTCACATCGCCTTCGACGCGCACCTGAGCAACGGAAAGTTCCTGCCAGCGCAGACCACGGGCGGTAATATCCGCCAGCAGCTGTGGTGCTTCAACCGTACCGCGAACTTTTACCAGCCCTTTCGCCGTACCGCCCAGCCCCGGCAGCGCGTTATCCAGGCTTGGGGCATCAATCGTCGCGTCGAGGTTAAGGTCTTTAACCCCCAGTTCGCCTTTTACGTCCGCACTGTTACGTCCCAGCTCCAGATGCAGGCCCGGGATCGTCCACTGCAGGTAGCTATTCCCCTTCAGCGAACCGTTCACATTGACCTTGTTCTGTTTCACGTTGCCGGTCAGCTTCAGCTCCGGAACCTCCATCTGCCAGCTTCCGCCGTACAGACTGCCGCGCGTTTTCACCAGGCCATTCAGTTTTGACGGCCAGTCCGGGATCGCTTTCACGGTATTGATACCATCCAGCGTTAGCTCCCCGCGCCAGCTGATCGCCTGCTGCCAGTCCACCAGCGCTTTCAGCTCAGTTTTCCCTTCCAGCGCCGCAACGCTGAGTTTATCGAGATTGATCTGTTGCTCGTTGCCTTTGGCGTCCAGCGTGATAATAGCCGGAGGAATATCCTGACCTTTCACGGCGGTACGCATCGACAGCGTATAGTCGGTCATCTTGCCGGTCAGTTTGAGCTTGATGTCATCGGCCTGGAACTGTTTCTCACCGGTAAACGGCCAGTAAACCTGCTTACTCACCACCTCAATGTTGAGCGGCAATCCGGCTTCTGCCAGGCGCGTCTGCGCACGCAGGTCCATATCCACCGGACCAGACAGATTGACGCCGACTTCCAGCTGTTCGCGCAGCGCGCCGCCAACCTTCAGCTTCACCTTTTCGCCTTTTAACGGGTCGATGTTTAGCGTGCTGTTTAACGTAATATCAACCGACCACGTGTCGGTCAGTTGCGCCGTGCCGCTGGCTTTTACCGTTCCCTGATTCGAGTCGATATCCAGCGCGTCGAGCTTCATGTTGCCGTCTATGCTGCTCACTTTCAGCAGCATGCTATGTACCGTTAAATCCGTATCCCCAGTCACGCGCAGCTGCTCGCCGCGAAACTCTTCAATATTGAGATTGAGCGGCAGATGGACATCGGTCATTTCCGGCAGTACCGGCTTTGAGAACAGATCTTTTAGCGTTTCGCCGAGCGGCTTTTCATCCGGCTGCGGGTTTTGAATCTTCGGTTCGACAACCTCTTCCTGTGCCACTTCCGCCACTTTAGGCAGAGCAATCAGCAGCCCCTGTAATGACGTTGGCTTCAACGTCAGCGTTTTTTCCTGCCAGTTCAGGCCGGAAGTAAAATCCAGCACTGAAACCGTGGTGTCATCGATTTTGATATTGATGTTGTTCAGCGCCACGCGCGAAAGCGTGATGGGGTAAGGCGTGGAAAGATTAAGCGGACCGCTCTCTTCTTCCTCTACCGGCGCGGATGGCGGCATCTTTTTGCTGTCGATTGCCACGTTGATGTTTTTCAGCGCCAGATCGTTGACGCACAGGCTGCTGTCCCACAGACAGTTAAGCCCCACGGCCAAATGCACTTCACCAGCATTCACCGCCACGCCTGGCTGGTCGTAGCGAATATTTTTCAGTGATAGATCCCGCCAGCCGCCGGTGACCTGACCAATTTCCAGACCCGGAACCCACCGATTAGCTGCTTTGAAGATCAGATGCAGGCCCGAGGTGGTACCGACGAGGAACGCCACCGTGCCTAACAACAGCAGGATAAAAATCAGCACGCCGAGGCTTATCTTCTTCCATAAACTCATAATTCAGGCCCCAGACCGATGTAAAACTGTAAACCATGTTCATCTTTGTCGCCGACCGGGACGGCAAAGTCGAGCTTGATAGGTCCCACTGGTGATTGCCAGCGTACGCCGACCCCGGCACCGGTTTTGAAATCGCTTCGGCGAATATCGCTGACCGCTTCACCGCTATCGACAAACATCGCGCCCCACCATTTACCGGTCACGTTGTACTGGTATTCCAACGAGCCAGTTGCCAGCTTAGAGGCCCCTTTCAGCTTGCCGTCGCTGCCTTCCGGCGAAATAGATTTGTATTTGTAGCCGCGAATACTGCGATCGCCCCCGGCAAAGAAACGCAGGTCCGGCGGTACTTTGTCGAAGTCTCCGGTTTCAATCCAGCCGAGGTTGCCGCGCATCACAAAGCGATGCCTGTCGTACAGCGTGCGGATCCAGACGTTTTGCGCCTGGAAGACGGAGAAATCAACGTCTGAACCCCAGGCCGTGTTGGAGTAATCAATGGAATAACGCTGAGAGTCGCCCCAGACAGGCATCAGGCCGCCGCGTGAGCGCGTCCGGCTGATCATCACGCCCGGATAGAGCAGCATAGTGGTGTTGGTGACGTTACCCTGGGTAAAGTGGTCGAGACTCCAGCGCAGGTTAATCGCGCGCTGCCAGCCGCTGGAGAGGTCCCAGTAGCGGGAAACCGCAAGCGTTGTGGAATCCTGCTCGGTGTCGTTTAAATCGGTACGCTTAAAGCCGCCCTGTACCAGGTAATACTGTTCCAGCGGGTTCTTTAACAGCGGCATTTTATAGCTGAAATCAAGCACCTGCTCTGGCGCCGAGATACTGGCGCTGGTCGTCAGGCTATGGCCGTAGGAGTTCATCCACGGCTTTTTCCACGAGGTCTTCACCCGTGGCCCGACGTCAGTTGAATAGCCGACCCCGGTTTCGATGGTGTTTTCGGTTCGCGGTGAGACCACGCCTTTCAGCGGCAGCACTTTGGTTTTGCGGGCTTTATCAAACTCCGGTGCGACGACCACGGAATTAAACCATCCGGTCGCCGACAGACGACGGTTCAGTTCGCCCAGATCTTTCGACTCGTACTCTTCACCTTCTTTAAAGGGCACCAGATTTTGCAGATACTCATCGCGAATTTGCGAGCCTTCAAAAGTGACATGCCCAAAGCGATAGCGTTCGCCGCTGTTGTAATCGATATCCCAGAACGCCTGGCGACGCTCAAGCGCTATTCCAAGCTGGCTTTTATTAAATTCACTGTCGAAATAACCTTTACGCAGCGCCACGCTGGTGAGTGACTTTTTGAAGTTGTCATAGTCCCCCTGATTCAGCACGGTGCCGATTGCCGGGCGCGTTTTCAGCAGATCCAGATAATCTTTATCCGTACGCGCGCCACCGCGCAAAATCACCTCAGTGCCACCAATCAGCACCGGCTCGCCGGGGGTCACTTTGGCAATCAGCACCTGGCGGCCTTTCGCCGGCGGTGGACGCAGTTCAAAATCAATGGTCGGCTCAAAGTAGCCCAGCGCTTTTAGCCCTTCGCGGATGGCATCATCAACGCGCGCACGAAAGCGTCGGTCTGGAGTGACTTCATCACTTTGAATCGTGGACAGCTGCGCACGGACGTTTTTCTCCAGCGGCCCTGATAATCCTTCGACCTGTAAGCGTACATTCGCGGCGGCGGCGGAGCCACTTAAGCACAGTAATCCCACCCAACATAACTGACGGATATGTGGCACATTTTCTCCTGAATATCCTTTTTTCCCACCCCTGGAAAAAAATACTATGCCGTTCCTCGGCTTAACAAAAAATCAACAATAAGAGTTGAAAAACAGACGACAACCCAAATATTTCTTATGTTTAACTCTAGACGTATTCATGCCGTTTATTGTGGGCAAAGACGCGTCTCGTTACAACCTTAACCCAAATGACTGATTTCGGGAGAACGGCCATGAGTTTATTTGATAGAAAGCATCTTGTTACTCAAGCAGATGCGCTACCTGGACGCAACACCCCGATGCCAGTGGCAACGCTGCATGCGGTTAACCAACATTCGATGACCAATGTGCCCGACGGTATGGAGATAGCTTATTTCGCCATGGGATGCTTCTGGGGCGTTGAGCGTTTATTTTGGTCATTGCCAGGGGTCTACAGCACGGCGGCCGGGTACACCGGCGGCTACACCCCAAACCCAACCTATCGGGAAGTCTGTTCTGGCGATACCGGGCATGCCGAAGCGGTACGCATCGTCTATGACCCGCATGTTATCAGCTACGAACAACTGCTGCAGGTGTTCTGGGAAAATCACGACCCGGCTCAAGGCATGCGTCAGGGGAACGACCAGGGCACGCAGTATCGCTCCGCCATTTACCCGTTAACGCCGGAACAAACCGCCGCCGCACAGGCCAGCCTTGAGCGTTTTCAGGCAGCAATGACCGCCGCAGGCGACGAGCGCACCATTACCACGGAAATCACTACGGCAACCCCGTTCTATTATGCCGAGGACGATCACCAGCAGTATCTGCACAAAAATCCTTACGGATATTGTGGTATTGGTGGTATTGGTGTTTGCCTGCCGCCACAAGGATAATTTCCCCCTCTGGCGACTTTACAGTGCCTTACGCTATACTAGCTTCTGAATTTACCGGCTCACTTCCACGAGCCGGTTTTCAATGAATATTCCATTGGATTTATACTCTAAGGATTTCGAGTTGCAGGCAGGCGGCAAACTCGTGAATCCCCAGGAGCATAGAGAACTATGTGACTGGGGTGAATGAGTGCAGCTAACGCACCTGCAGCTTGAAAGACGACGAGTATCAACTTCTCCCTTCCGAGGATCTGACCCGAACGGTCGGATAAGATATGTTAAACAGTATTTTAGTCATTCTCTGCCTGATCGCCGTGAGTGCGTTTTTCTCGATATCTGAGATCTCGCTTGCTGCATCACGCAAAATAAAACTTAAACTGCTTGCCGATGAAGGCAACGTAAACGCACAACGTGTTTTGAAGATGCAGGAAAACCCCGGCATGTTTTTTACCGTCGTGCAAATTGGCCTTAACGCGGTCGCCATTCTCGGCGGTATCGTCGGTGATGCAGCATTCTCCCCGGCGTTTTACAGCCTTTTCTCGAAGTACTTCACTCCAGAGCTGTCCGAACAGTTAAGCTTTATTCTGTCGTTCTCGCTGGTTACTGGCCTGTTCATCCTGTTCGCGGATTTAACCCCGAAACGCATCGGTATGATTGCGCCAGAAGCTGTGGCTTTGCGTATCATCAACCCGATGCGCTTCTGCCTGCTGGTCTTCCGCCCGCTGGTATGGTTCTTTAACGGTCTGGCAAACAACATTTTCCGTCTGTTTAAGATCCCAATGGTGCGTAAAGATGACATCACCTCGGACGACATTTACGCCGTGGTCGAAGCGGGTGCGCTGGCGGGTGTTCTGCGCAAGCAGGAGCATGAGCTGATTGAAAATGTGTTCGAACTGGAATCCCGTACCGTCCCGTCTTCAATGACCTCGCGCGAGAATATTATCTGGTTCGATCTCCATGAAGATGAGCAAAGCCTGAAGAACAAGGTGGCGGAACATCCGCACTCCAAATTCCTGGTGTGTAACGAAGATATCGACCACATCATTGGTTATGTTGATTCAAAGGATCTCCTCAACCGCGTACTGGCGAACCAAAGCATGGCGCTGAACAGCGGCGTACAGATCCGCAATACGCTGATCGTCCCGGACACGCTGACGCTCTCTGAAGCGCTGGAAAGCTTCAAAACCGCAGGTGAAGACTTTGCCGTCATCATGAACGAGTACGCGCTGGTGGTGGGGATTATCACCCTCAACGACGTTATGACGACGCTGATGGGCGATCTGGTAGGTCAGGGTCTGGAAGAGCAGATTGTGGCACGTGATGAAAACTCATGGTTAGTCGACGGCGGTACACCGATTGATGACGTGATGCGCGTGCTGGATATCGACGAATTCCCGCAGTCTGGCAACTATGAAACCATTGGTGGTTTTATGATGTTCATGCTGCGTAAAATCCCGAAACGCACCGACTCGGTGAAGTATTCAGGCTACAAATTTGAAGTGGTGGATATCGATAACTACAAGATCGATCAGCTGCTGGTGACGCGTCTGGACAGCAAACCTACTGTTTTGGTACCAAAACTGCCAGATGCAAAAGAAGAGGCAAAGGCGTCTTAACGCCCTACAGAAACATCAACGGCTCCCATCAGGAGCCGTTTTTTTAACTACTGCATAGCACTTTGATCAAGCCATCTCAGTTTGCAGACGCAAGACCTGACGGTTAACTTCGGACATCACGGAAAAATGCAGTTTGTCCTTCACTTTTGGGATAAGAATCTTACCCTTATCAAATTCAAAAGCGCCTACATCCTTGATATATAACCGTCCACGAAACAGGATCTTCACGTACTTCGCCACCTGCAGCGGGTTGTATCGTTGGAAAATTTTCATTGTTGTCTCCTGCTGAGCATTACGCCTTTGCGGAACCACAATCGGTCCGACAATCCTCAGGCGCAAATTTTAATGCCCTATGACTATAGACTATCTCGTTGATGTTTCCAGCGTGTATAAGTTTATTTACCTTCAAGTTACAATTATTCAGAATTATCTTTTCAACGCTTCGCTGTCTTCAGTATAAGCCTTCATTTTTCGCAGGATTTGTGCGCCCGTCCGCAAACTGGCATCGCGCTTGCGGGAAAAAGCATCATTCGCACATATGATTAAATTCCAGACCCAAGTGGTCGGATCACCTGCAAAATAAAAGAAAGAAGGAAAAACTATGACCTTACGAAAACTGCTGGCGCTGTCGTGCCTGCTACTGCCGATGATTGCCTCCGCACATAAGTTTGAGACTGACCAGCGCGTACCGCCGGTGGGGATCGCCGATCGCGGCGAACTGATTCTCGATAACGATAAGTTTAGCTACAAAAGCTGGAATAGCGCGCAGTTGCCAGGCAAAGTGCGAATTGTGCAACACATTGCCGGACGCACCTCCGCCAAAGAGAAAAATGCGACGCTGATCGAGGCAATCAAAGCCGCCAACCTGCCTCACGACAAATACCAGACCACCACTATCGTCAACACGGATGACGCCATTCCCGGCTCCGGTATGTTTGTGCGCAGCAGTCTGGAGAGCAATAAGAAGCTCTACCCGTGGTCGCAATTCATTGTCGACAGTAATGGCATTGCGCGTAAAGCCTGGCAACTGGATGAAGAGAGCTCCGCTATCGTCGTACTCGACAAGGACGGACGCATGCAGTGGGCAAAAGATGGCGCATTAACGCAGGAAGAGGTGCAGCAGGTAATTGCCCTGCTGCACAAATTACTCAGTAAATAGAGACGCGGAAGCCGGGGTTGAGGAACGATTCACGTGGGGTGTAATCCAGAGGTTTCCCCTGCCAGTCGTGAACGTGCGCTCCGGCTGCGGCGGCAACGGCATGGCCAGCGGCGGTGTCCCACACGTTGGTTGGCCCAAAACGCGGATACAGCTGTGCGTGCCCTTCCGCCACCAGGCAGAACTTCAGCGATGAGCCAATCGAGGTGGTCTGGTGCTCACCCAACTGTTGCAGATACTCTTTTAACTCATTGTCGGCATGCGAGCGGCTAATGACCACCAGCGGCGGACGCGCGTCACGAACCTGAATTTGTTTGCGTACGCCGCACTCTTCTTTCCACGCTTTACCTTCTGCTGCGCAGTACATCACTTTCATTACCGGCGCGTAAACCACGCCCAGAACCGGCTTTCCTTTCTCGATTAGCGCAATATTGACGGTAAATTCACCGTTACGCTTAATGAACTCTTTGGTCCCGTCCAGCGGGTCCACCAGCCAGTAGCGCTGCCAATGCTGGCGAACATCCCAGCCAGGAGGCGCCTCTTCAGACAGAACCGGAATATCCGGCGTCAGCGCCAGTAATCCTTCGAGGATCACCGTATGCGCGGCGATATCTGCCGCCGTGACCGGAGAATCATCCTGCTTGCTGGTAATCTCCATCGGTTTGATTCCATCGTAGACCTGCATAATGGCATCGCCCGCGTTCCGTGCAAGCTGGCATACATGTTCTAGCATTCTCCACCTCGTTTCTGTCAGTGGTGTTAACTCGTTGTTTTACTTATACCCGATCGTCAGGGGATCCGCCAACTGTGATAGCGTCTGCGGTTTTAAACGCTATATTCATGTCATGATTCACAGTTCTGTAAGCAAGAAGATTTATATACATTTTCTTTTGTGGTTTAGATCTTAAAAGGATGCCCCTGATGATTAAGTTTAGTGCAACGCTTCTGGCAACGCTGATTGCAGCCAGCGTCAATGCCGCGACCGTCGATCTGCGTATAATGGAAACCACTGATTTGCATAGCAATATGATGGATTTCGATTATTACAAAGATACACCGACTGAAAAATTCGGTCTGGTACGTACGGCAAGTCTGATCAACGCTGCGCGTGGTGAAGTCAAAAACAGCGTGCTGGTTGATAATGGCGATCTGATTCAGGGCAGCCCGCTCGGGGATTACATGGCGGCCAAGGGGCTGAAAGCGGGCGAAACACACCCGGTATATAAGGCGCTGAATACCCTGGATTACGCGGTGGGTAACCTCGGCAACCATGAATTCAACTACGGTCTGGAGTATCTGCACAACGCGCTGGCCGGGGCGAAATTCCCTTACGTTAACGCCAATATCATCGACGTTAAGACCAAGAAGCCGCTATTTACGCCTTACTTGATCAAAGACACTGAGGTGGTCGACAAGGAAGGGAACAAGCAAACGCTGAAGATTGGCTATATCGGCTTTGTGCCACCGCAGATTATGACCTGGGATAAAGCCAACCTCAGCGGCAAAGTCACGGTGAACGACATTACGGAAACTGCACGCAAATACGTTCCGGAAATGAGAGAAAAAGGCGCCGATGTCGTGGTGGTGGTTGCTCACTCCGGGCTTTCTGCCGACCCATATCAAACGATGGCGGAAAACTCCGTTTATTACCTCAGTGAAGTACCGGGCGTGGATGCCATTATGTTTGGTCACGCTCACGCCGTCTTCCCGGGTAAAGACTTTGCCAATATTAAAGGCGCAGATATCACAAAAGGTACGCTGAATGGGGTTCCTGCTGTGATGCCGGGTATGTGGGGCGATCACCTGGGCGTGGTGGATTTAGAGCTGAATAACGACAGCGGTAAATGGCAGGTCACTCAGGCGAAAGCCGAGGCGCGCCCGATCTATGACGCCGCAGCCAAAAAATCACTGGCAGCAGAAGACAAAAAAATCGTTGAGATCCTGAAAGCCGATCACGACGCCACGCGTGAGTTTGTCAGCAAACCGATCGGTAAATCCGCCGACAACATGTACAGCTATCTGGCGCTGGTACAGGATGACCCGACCGTACAGGTGGTGAACAACGCGCAGAAAGCCTATGTGGAACACTTTATTCAGGGCGATCCGGATCTGGCAAAACTGCCGGTACTTTCCGCCGCCGCGCCGTTTAAGGTCGGTGGACGCAAGAACGATCCGGCAAGCTTCGTAGAAGTCGAAAAAGGTCAGTTAACCTTCCGTAACGCCGCTGATTTGTATCTCTATCCCAACACTCTGGTGGTGGTGAAAGCCAGCGGTAAAGAGGTGAAAGAATGGCTGGAATGTTCCGCCGGGCAGTTCAATCAGATTGATATCCACAGCAGCAAACCACAGTCGTTGATTAACTGGGATGGCTTCCGTACCTATAACTTCGACGTGATTGACGGCGTGAATTATCAGATTGATGTTTCACAACCCGCCCGCTACGACGGTGAATGTCAGACCATTAACCCGAAAGCGGAACGTATTAAAAATCTGACCTTTAACGGCAAACCAATCGATCCGAATGCCACCTTCCTCGTCGCGACCAACAACTACCGCGCCTACGGCGGTAAGTTTGCCGGAACCGGCGACAGCCACATCGCGTTTGCCTCTCCGGATGAAAACCGCTCGGTGCTGGCGGCGTGGATTGGTGCAGAGACGAAGCGTACCGGTGAAATTCACCCGGCGGCAGATAACAACTGGCGTCTGGCGCCAATTCATAGCGACACACCACTGGATATTCGCTTTGAAACATCACCGTCTGATAAAGCCGCGGCATTTATTAAAGAGAAAGGCCAGTATCCGCTGAAGAAAGTCGCGACCGATGACATCGGTTTCGCTATTTATCAGCTGGATTTAAGTAAGTAATTTTCGTGCCGGATGCGGCGCAATAGCGTCTTATCCGGCCTACAAAACTACGCAGCCCGTTCGTCCCGCTGCGCTAAAACCTGCGGCAAATTCAGTTCTATCCAGTCCGCCAGCGCGGCAACTTTATCGCTCACCTGCTCACCCAACGGCGTCAGGCTATACTCCACGTGCGGCGGTACCACCGGATACGACACCCGATTGATAAACCCGTCATGCTCTAACGCTTGCAGGGATTGCGCCAGCATCTTTTCACTGACCCCGCCCATCTTACGGCGCAAATCGCTGAAACGGTGCGTACCGTCGCGCAGCGCCACCAGAATCAACACGCCCCAGCGGCTGGTGACATGTTTTAACACCTCGCGGGAGGGACACTGTTCGGCAAACAAGTTGCCATCACGTAACTGCTGGGAGAGCGTCGAAGCTGTCATTTTCATACTAACCTTTTTGTGCGTACTTACTAAAAGTAAGTTTAGGTGTTAGCGTGATTAAACACAAGACCAATACCAAGGAGTCACTCCATGATCGCAATTACCGGCGCCACCGGCCAACTGGGCCAACATGTTATTGAATCTCTGCTGAAAACCGTTCCTGCCAGCCAGATTGTGGCAATTGTGCGTAATCCCGCTAAAGCGACGGCGCTTAGCCAGCAGGGCATTACCGTTCGTCAGGCGGATTACAGCGATGAAGCCGCCTTGACGGCTGCCTTACAGGGTATCGACAAGCTACTGCTAATCTCCTCCAGCGAAGTGGGACAACGCGCCTCGCAGCATCGCAACGTGATTAACGCAGCGAAAGCCGCGCACGTGAAATTCATCGCCTACACCAGCCTGCTGCACGCCGACACCTCCCCGCTGGGGCTGGCTGATGAGCATGTGGCAACCGAGAAGATGCTGGCTGAATCCGGTATCGCATACGCGCTGCTGCGTAACGGCTGGTACACCGAAAACTATCTCGCCAGCGCACCGGCTGCACTGGAACACGGCGTGTTTATCGGGGCTGCAGGTGAAGGCAAAATCGCCTCAGCGACCCGCGCCGACTATGCCGCTGCCGCCGCGCGCGTCATCAGTGAAGACGTTCATTCCGGTAAAACTTATGAGCTGGCGGGCGACGCAGGCTGGACCCTGAGCCAGTTGGCTGCCGAGCTGGCAAAACAGAGTGGTAAAAAAGTGGTGTATCAGAACCTGAGCGAAGCAGATTTTGCCGCCGCACTTAAAGGTGTAGGCCTGCCTGCCGGGCTGGCGGACATGCTGGCTGACTCAGACACTGGCGCCTCCAAAGGCGGTCTGTTCGACGACAGCCATACGCTGAGCAAACTGATTGGTCGCCCGACCACCTCGTTGGCTGACAGTGTCAAAGGCATCGTGTAAGTGTTAAAAATTAGTTAATTGTGGTGGCATCCCCGCGCATCCTCTCTGATAATGACAGGATGATGCGTGGGGAGAGAAAACGTGCAAGGTGTACCTGAGCAGTTTATTGATGAGAAAGACAGCGCCCGCTTTCGCCATCTGGCGCAGGTGCCGGGCGTTGAGCTGTATCATGCGCACATCTCGCGTTACGCTTTCGAGCCGCACACCCATGAAGCGTTTGGCATTGGCGCGATAGAAGTCGGAGCCGAACGTTTTCGCTATCGCGGCACGCAGTATGTTGCCCCCGCCCATTCCGTCGTCACCATGAATCCCGATGAGCTGCATACCGGCGAAGCCGAAACCGCCGACGGCTGGCGCTATCGGATGATTTATCTTGAACCCTACCTTCTGGAAGAGGTCACCGGGATCCGCCACTGGTGGTTTCATGACGTAACGCGTCACGATCCGCTGCGCTCGCGCCAGATCTGCTCGCTGATCCACAGCCTGTGGAACACGGAAGATCCGCTGACGCAAAAAGGACTCCTACTCGATCTGATCGACACGTTCCAGCCACTGGCCCGCCATGCGCCGGTATTGACGGAGGGGGCGCATCGCTTTGAACGGGTACGCGAGTATCTGCACGATAATTATATGCATCCGGTCACGCTCGACGAGCTGGCGCGGGTTGCATCGCTGAGTCCCTGGCATTTTCAGCGCCAGTTTAAATCTCATTTCCACGTCACGCCGCACCAGATGCTGATGGCGATCCGCCTATGGCGAGCCAAAGGTTTTCTCACTTACGGTATGCCCGCCGCAGAGGTCGCCGCCGCAACCGGCCTCACCGACCAGTCGCATCTCACCCGCGCGTTTACTCATCGCTACGGCATTACGCCGGTACGTTATCAGAAACAAGTCGTCCGGCGTTGATCAGCAATCTCATACAATACGGCGGCATTTTTCCTGCCTACACTCGACTCATTGTTAAACGATGTGGATGTCAAAAATGATTAGCGGTGTGTTGTATGCCCTGTTGGCCGGGCTGATGTGGGGATTAATTTTTGTTGGACCGCTGATCGTACCGGAATACCCGGCGGTATTGCAGTCGATGGGGCGTTATCTGGCGCTGGGGCTGATCGCATTGCCGATTGCCTGGCTGGGACGTGCGCGCCTGCGTCAACTTGTGCGGAAAGACTGGGTAACTGCGCTGACGCTAACAATGATGGGGAATCTGATTTATTACGTTTGCCTGGCAAGCGCCATCCAGCGCACCGGCGCACCGGTCTCCACGATGATTATTGGTACATTACCGGTGGTGATCCCGGTCTTCGCTAACCTGCTCTACAGCCAGCGTGACGGCAAATTATCATGGTGGCGTCTGTCGCCTGCGCTGGTATTGATTGGTATAGGACTGCTGTGCGTGAATATCTCGGAGCTGAATCAGGGGTTACCAGACTTTAGTGGCTGGCGTTATGGTTCCGGCATCGCGCTGGCGCTTGTCTCGGTGGTGTGTTGGGCATGGTATGCGCTGCGTAATGCCCGCTGGCTGCGCGAGAATCCGGATAAGCACCCGATGATGTGGGCGACGGCCCAGGCTCTGGTAACGTTGCCTGTTTCTCTGCTCGGTTACATTGCCGCCTGCCTGTGGCTTAACGGGCAAACGCCGGACTTCGCTCTGCCCTTTGGTCCGCGTCCGGGCGTGTTTATCGGTCTGATGATAGCCATTGCGGTATTGTGTTCGTGGGTTGGCGCATTGTGCTGGAACGTCGCCAGCCAAAAATTACCGACGGTGATCCTCGGCCCGCTGATTGTCTTCGAAACGCTGGCTGGCCTGTTGTACACCTTTATTCTGCGCGAGGAATTTCCACCTCTGCTGACGGTTAGCGGAATTGCGCTGCTGATGGTTGGGGTGGTGATAGCCGTCAGAGCCAAGCCACAGAAACCGAGCGTCGTGGTGGTTTCACAATCATAATGTGCCGGATGGCGCTGCTTATCCGGCCTACAAGGATTGTACGATCTCATGTAGGCCGGATAAGGCGTTTACGCCGCCATCCGGCGCGACACTTTAAACACCGCTACCGTCTGGTTCAACCGCGCGGCCTGCTCTTCAAGCGCGGCAGCGGCGGAAGCGGACTCTTCTACCAGCGAGGCGTTTTGCTGGGTCACGCGATCCATTTCGGCAACCGCCTGGCCTACCTGATCGATACCCCGACTTTGTTCATCAGAAGCTGAGGCAATCTCCCCCATGATGTCGGTCACGCGGGTCACGGCGCTAACTATTTCCGCCATCGTTTCGCCCGCTTCATGCACCAGCGCCGTGCCGGCATTGACCCGATACCCCGAGTCATCAATCAGCGCTTTGATCTCCTTCGCCGCCTGGGCACTACGCTGCGCCAGCGTCCGAACCTCGCCTGCGACCACGGCAAATCCGCGTCCCTGCTCGCCCGCACGCGCCGCTTCCACCGCCGCGTTTAGCGCAAGGATATTGGTCTGGAAGGCAATGCCGTCGATAACATTGGTAATTTGCGCGATTTTGCTGGAACTGGTGGCGATTTCATCCATCGTACGCACCACGCCATCGACCACGTTTCCGCCTTTTTGCGCCGTTTGTGAAGCATTTTTTGCCAGACTGGTCGCCTGACGCGCGTTATCTGCGTTCTGTCTCACGGTTGCGGTAAGTTGTTCCATGCTGGCAGCAGTCTCTTCCAGAGAGGCGGCCTGCTGCTCGGTACGTGAAGAGAGATCGTTACTGCCTGCGGCGATTTCACCCGCGCCGGTATAGATGGTATCGGCCCCGTCACGCACCACGCTGACCGTATTCGCCAGCGCCTGCTGCATGTCACGGACGTTGCTTGCCAGCAGCGCCATTTCATTACTGCCATCGGCGCTGATGGGGTGCGTCAAATCGCCTGCGGCAATGTGGCGAATATGTCCCATCACCTCGTGGAGCGGCTTGAGCAGCACTCGCTGCATCGCCAGCCAACTGGCGATAATCACGGTGACGACAATCAGCATCACCGCGGACAGCAGCCAGATTATCTTCTGGTAATCACTCTCATTGTCCTGCACTCCGGCAGTGGCCAGCGCCGTTTGCGCACTACGCCATTGCCGATAAACTTCCTGCATGGCCGTTTGCTTTTGCTCGGCATTCTGCTTGAACATCTCTTCCAGCTTTCCTTCAGCCAGCAGCACGTTCATTTTTGCCAGCGTCGCAGAATAGATGCCGTACTGCTCTTCCAGTCGATCGGCCAGATGCTCATCCAGCCCAGGCGTTTCCGGCAGAGCGTAGTATTTATCGTAATGATCTTTCGATTCGGCCAACAGGCGATTTGCCGTGTTCACCAGCTCCTGCAACTGACCGCCGTTAATCTCGCTGGCCATCGTTCCCTGTAAACGCAGCATGCCCCGGTTGAGCGTGACGCGAGCCTGGTTCAGGCTAATCCACGCATCGGTAAACTCGGCCACGTTCTGGCTGGAAAGTTGAGACACGTTAAAGTTCTGCTTATCGTTATTGAGTGCACCAATAAAGACGCCCGCGGAGATGAGCTGCATTGCGCCCAGCGCGAGTAACACGGTGATAAGTAAGGTTATCACTTTGATTCGTTTGAACATCTGTAGCCTTTTATTATGCAGGTATTGTCTGAGGTCTAACTATCGGCAGCGGCGTGCGCTTATTTAATCCTGTCGTGCGGCTTTTTTCACCGTACCTCTCCTTTCCAATAAGATTCAGCATCTTAACGAGATAAGAAATTTTCGTGACATCCATCACAAAACACCCCACCCCGAAAGGGTTATATCCTTTGCCATAAGTTGCATTTAAAATACATCTTATATTATTGAGAATGAGGTAACGGCAATGTCATATCGCGATCAACCTTTAGGTGAACTGGCGCTCTCTATTCCTCGCGCTTCGGCCCTGTTTCGTAAATACGATATGGATTACTGCTGCGGCGGTAAGCAAACGCTGGCACGCGCTGCCGCGCGTAAAGAGCTGGATTTAGACGTTATTGAGGCGCAGCTTGCGCAGCTGGCTGAACAGCCGCTGGAGAAAGACTGGCGTACCGTGGCTCTGGCTGAAATCATCGACCATATCATCGTGCGTTATCACGACAGACACCGCGAACAGCTGCCGGAGCTGATCCTGCAGGCCACTAAAGTTGAACGCGTTCACGCAGACAAACCGAACGTACCGCGCGGTCTGGCGAAAAACCTGACCATGCTGCATGAAGAGCTGTCCAGCCACATGATGAAAGAAGAACAGATCCTGTTCCCGATGATCAAACAGGGCATGGGTAGCCAGGCGATGGGGCCAATCAGCGTGATGGAAAGCGAACATGACGATGCGGGTGAACTGGTAGAAGTGATCAAACACATCACCCATAACGTAACGCCGCCACCAGAGGCCTGCACTACCTGGAAAGCCATGTATAACGGCATTAACGAGATGATCGACGACCTGATGGAACACATCAGCCTGGAAAACAATGTGTTGTTCCCGCGTGCCCTCGCAGGTGAATAAAAAAGCCCGGTGGCGCTAGCGCTTACCGGGCCTACAACGACCTCAAACGTAGGCCTGATAAGGCGAAGCCGCATCAGGCAATCCCGCCAGCATAGTGCCGGATGCGGCGTAAACGCCTTATCCGGCCTACATCTCACTGCTTAGCAATTATCGCGTACCTGCCATACGTTTCTTACCGATGAACAACCAGCCCAGACCCAGCGCGATGAACCACAGCGGCGTGACGATCAGCGCCTGACGGGTATCATCTTCCAGCGTCAGCAGTACCAGTACGAAGACGAAGAACGCCATACATACCCAGCACATCAGCTTGCCTAACGGCATCTTGTAGATTGATTTTTCATGCAGGTGAGGACGCTGCTTGCGGTACACCAGGTATGAGCAAAGAATGATGGTCCAGACGAACATGAACAGAATCGCCGATACGGTGGTGATCATGGTGAAGGCGCCAATCACGCTCGGGTTCACGTACAGCATCACCACGCCGCCCAGCAGACAGATACAGGAGAAGGTTAAACCCTTCGCCGGAACTGCGCGTTTAGACAGCTTGGCAAACGCTTTAGGCGCAACGCCTTCCTGCGCCAGACCGAACAGCATACGGCTGGTAGAGAACACGCCGCTGTTTGCAGAAGAGGCAGCTGAAGTCAGCACCACAAAGTTGATCAGGCTCGCCGCAGCAGGCAGACCAACCAGCACAAACAGTTCAACGAATGGGCTCTTGGTTGGCACTACCGAGCTCCACGGCGTAACGGACATAATCACGATCAGCGCAAAAACGTAGAACATGATGATACGGATCGGAATCGAGTTAATGGCGCGCGGCAGCGATTTTTCCGGATCCTTGGTTTCCGCTGCGGTCGTACCCACCAGCTCAATACCCACAAACGCGAACACCGCTATCTGGAAGCCGGCAAAGAAGCCGCTCAGACCTTTCGGGAACCAGCCACCGTCATTCCACAAGTGCGTGAACGATGCCTGAACGCCGGTTGGCGACTGGAAGTGCGTCAACACCATCACCAGACCGACGACAATCAGGCCGATGATGGCGACGATTTTGATCATCGCAAACCAGAACTCCATCTCACCGAACATTTTTACGGTGGCGAGGTTGAGGCTCAGCAGCAGCACGATCACCGCCAGCGAGGCGACCCAGTCTGACAGTTCGGGGAACCAGAATTGCGCATACGCGGTAATCGCGACAACGTCTGCCATTCCGGTAACGACCCAGCAGAACCAGTAGGTCCAACCGGTAAAATACCCAGCCCATGGCCCGAGCAGGTCGGAGGCGAAATCACTAAACG
Organism: Citrobacter sp. Cpo089; assembly: GCF_030332695.1. NCBI lineage: Bacteria > Pseudomonadati > Pseudomonadota > Gammaproteobacteria > Enterobacterales > Enterobacteriaceae > Citrobacter > Citrobacter sp. Cpo089. Next base: position 32,940 of record NZ_JAOWHJ010000045.1, read on the forward strand.
ATTTGTACTCCAGATTCGAGAGCAGCAATTCACCCATTGCACGCATCACGAAAAACAGCATAAAACCGATGATCATATACACAAAGATGATCGACGGTCCGGCGAGACTGATGGTTTTACCGGAGCCCATAAACAGGCCAGTACCGATAGCGCCACCAATAGCAATAAGTTGAATATGACGGTTTGTGAGATTGCGCCGTAGCGACTGTTCAGACGACGCCTCTTCAGCGGTGTCGACTTTTACCTGATCTACCATGTTTTTTCTTCCTGTACCTGTCTGTGTTGTTCAGGCTCTACGGCCTTTAGTGTGTCTATGATACGACGATCCTGTTATCAGGACTCATCGATATTAGGTAAGAATTGGCGGGATGAATACTAAGATTTAGATATAATGTTAATTTAATGTTTAAAGTGAGTGTCATATCACTCTGATAGCGCGAATCAGCTCACAAAAATACACACTGATGGGGCATTTGCAAGATAAAATATCGACAACGACGTAACTATAGCTTTTCACGCTATTTTTTTGTTCCCCCCGGCCTTGGGGGGAACAGAAGTCACTGCTTACAGGATCTCAAGCAGCTCAACTTCGAACACCAACGTGCTGAACGGAGGAATGGACGCGCCAGCGCCACGCTCGCCGTAAGCCAGTTCCTGAGGAATAGTCAGTTCCCATTTGGAACCTACCGGCATCAGGGTCAGCGCTTCAATCCAGCCTGGGATTACGCCGTTAACCGGGAATTCAGCTGGTTCGCCACGTGCGACAGAGCTGTCAAACACGGTACCGTCGATCAGTTTACCGGTGTAGTGCACGCGAACGCGGTCAGTACGTGCCGGAATAGCACCTTCACCCTGGGTCAGAACACGGAACTGCAAACCAGATTCAGTGCTGTTCACACCGTCTTTCTCACGGTTTTCTTCCAGATATTTGACGCCATCAGCCGCCATAGCCTGGAAACGCTCGCGACGTACTGCGTCAGCGCGTTCGTGGATTTCACGCAGTGCGCGATGCACAACATCAACCGGCACTGCCGGGTGCTTACCTTCCAGCGCGTCAGCGATACCCGCTACCAGCGCTTCAGGCAACAGTCCTTCCAGTCCGGATTCGCTCAGCTGTTGTCCTACCTGCAAACCAATGCCGTAGCTTGCTTGCGCTTCGATAGTGTCAAAAGTCGGGTTAGCCATCATATTTCCTTTCATCGGATGTAAAGTAGCGGGCAGCATATCAGCCATGCCGCATCCGGTAAAACTTTGTCTCGGGAACAGATGACAAATCGCGAGGAAACATAAACAATAGGAATATCCCGCGTTGACGTCACGAAAGCGGGTAATATGACGAACATCATAGCGTTAGCCATCTATACTCTATGATCGAGGAACGAGACGCGGAGCAGGAGGAAAGCCATGCCCGGGCGCTTTGAATTAAAACCAACCCTGGCGAAAATCTGGCATGCACCGGACAATTTTCGCATTATGGACCCGCTACCGCCTATGCACCGCCGCGGCATTATTATTGCCGCTATTGTGTTGGTGATAGGTTTCCTGCTCCCTTCCAGTGACACCAGCGATGCCCCTGTGGTGACGCGTACTGCCCAGCTGGATTTACAGTCACAGTCGCAGCCACCGACCGAGGCTCAACTGCAGGCACAGCTCGTCGCGCCGCAAAATGATCCCGGCCAGGTCGCTCCGGTTGCGCCAGAGCCAATCCAGGAAGGAGAACCTGATGCGCAGCCTCAGGTCCAGCAATCTCAGCCGCAGACACAACCTTTCCAACAGGATAGCGGAATTGACCAGCAGTGGCGCTCCTACCGCGTAGACTCAGGTAAAACGCTGGCGCAGGTATTCCGTGACCATAACCTCCCGCCAACCGATGTCTATGCGATGGCACAGGTTGAAGGCGCCGGAAAACCACTGAGCAATCTGAAAGACGGTCAGATGATACAGATCAGGCAGAATGCCAATGGCGTGGTGACGGGATTAACCATTGATACCGGGAATGGTCAGCAAGTACTGTTTACCCGCCAGCCTAACGGCAGTTTTATCCGCGCCCGTTAAGCGCTGTGACCCCGCGATTCCAGGCCTGATAAGCGATAGCGCCATCAGGCATCAAGGTGAAACGTCAGCGTTTCACCTTGTTCACCCACCAGATCCCCGAACACACCAGCACCAGCGCTACCGCATATTTCCATTCGAGAATGTTTTCACCGAGGAATATTGCCGACAGTACTGCTCCCGAAACCGGGATCAGGAAGTTAAACGGCGCAATCATCCCCACGCGATTATGCTTGAGCAGAATACTCCACAAGGCGAAAGCGACCGAAGAGAGTAACGTCAGGTAGCCGAGAATCGCCACCGAAGATGCACCGTGTACGGTTAGCGTGCCGCCAAAAGCGTAGCCGCCGATAACCAACGCCAGGCCGCCACCGCCCAACTGGTACCCTGTCATTACCGTCGGGTCCACCGTCTGAGAAATACGTTTTCCATATAGCGTGGCAGCAGAGAGAATAAAAGCTGCCATCACTACTGAGCCGTCACCTAACAGGCTGAAGCTAAAATCCATTCCGCTGCTAAAGTTCACCACCATTACGCCGGTAAAGCCGAGAATACAGCCCAGCGCTTTGTTGTAACTCAGTTTGTCGTTATGGTAGATAAAATGGGCCAGCAGCACGCTGAAGAAGGTCCCGGTCGCATTCATGATGGACCCTTTCACTCCCGTCGTGAACGCCAGGCCAATGTAGAAAAAGATGTATTGCAGCGAGGTTTGCGTTAGCCCCAACAGCGTGAGTTGGCCGTACTGACGCGGACTTAACCGGCCAATCGGTTTACGCTGCGCTACCGCCAGCAGTAGCAGCAATAATCCCGCAAACAGAAAGCGATATCCGGCAAAGACAATCTTTGAGGGAATGTCATCCGTGGCAATCTGGAAGATCTCATATCCGCTTTTGATCGCCGGATAGGCACTCCCCCACAGTAGGCAGCAGAACGCCGCGCTCAGGTAGACAACATTTTTACGCGCAAACAGAGGTTGGTGCGTTGGTTCCATTCCATCACCACTTTGAAATAATGTTTTATTTTTTTGATTATCCCGAAAAGGATAAAGAATAGCCAGAGAGAAAAGCGGGGGAACAGAAAAGCAAAACGCCGGCACAGGGCCGGCGCTTTTACGCGGTCATCAGAATAAAAACTTATTCTGCAACTACGTTTACAGTCAGCTTAGCAAACACTTCGCTGTGAACCTGGAAGCTCACTTCGTGCTCGCCAGTGGTACGCAGAACGCCGTTCGGCAGACGAACTTCGCTCTTAGCTACTTCAACGCCAGCTGCAGTTACAGCGTCAGCGATGTCGCGAGTACCGATGGAACCGAACAGTTTACCTTCGTCGCCAGCTTTAGACGCGATGGTTACGGTTTCCAGTGCGTTGATTTTCTCAGCACGAGCTTCAGCAGCGGACAGAACGTCAGCCAATTTAGCTTCCAGCTCAGCGCGACGCGCTTCGAAAAATTCAACGTTTTTCTTGGTAGCAGGAACAGCTTTACCCTGTGGTACCAGGAAGTTACGAGCATAGCCCGCTTTAACGTTAACCTGATCACCCAGGCTACCCAGGTTTGCTACTTTATCAAGCAGAATAACTTGCATTACCTTATCCTCTCAAAGTCGTATTAATGGACCGTGACCGATTACTGATGACGATCAGTGTACGGCAGCAGGGACAGGTAGCGAGCGCGTTTGATAGCGCGAGCCAGCTGACGCTGGTATTTTGCACGGGTACCGGTGATACGGCTTGGGACAATCTTACCGCTTTCGGTGATGTAGTTTTTCAGCGTAGCGATATCTTTATAGTCGATCTCTTGAACGCCTTCCGCGGTGAAACGGCAGAACTTGCGACGACGGAAATAACGTGCCATATGGCTAGTCTCCAGAATCTATCAATTCAATCTGCTCGGCATGCAGAACCATTTTGCTCAGGCCGTTCTTTGCTTTGTGGCAAGAGATGAACCCCTGAACGGTCACTGCGCTACCGACCGTTATACTGTGAGTAATGGCTTGGTTTTCGTGTCCGCTAATAATAACGGGCATTTGGCACCACGCCTGCCGGTGAAACCCGGCTTCCTCCTGCACAGAACGATGCTCAAGCACGAACTGGCAATGAGGAATTCCTGATGGACTGACCTTTCGAAGGGGGGCCCTGCACACAGTGCCGGACAACGCCAGACGGTTGGTCATCAGAAATTACTCTTCAGAATCCCCAGCTTCAGCATCATCTGCGGTTTCGTTAGCGAAATCATCGCGACGTTCACGACGCTCGTCTTTCGCTTTAACCATCGGAGATGCTTCGGTAACAGCGTGTTTAGTACGCATAACCATGCTGCGGATAACGGCATCGTTGAAGCGGAAGGTAGTTTCCAGCTCATCGATCACTTCCTGCGGCGCTTCAACGTTCATCAGGACGTAGTGAGCTTTGTGCAGTTTGTTGATCGGGTAAGCCAGCTGACGGCGGCCCCAGTCTTCCAGACGGTGGATCGTGCCTTCTGCACCAGTGATGGCAGCAGTGTAGCGTTCGATCATACCCGGAACCTGTTCGCTCTGGTCAGGATGGACCATAAAAACGATTTCGTAATGACGCATCGAATTGCTCCTTACGGATTATTCAGCCTCCTGTCTGGGTCAGCCGAGGCCCATGGAGGCAAGGAACGTGTTAAAGGTCGGCTGAAAAATGACGCGTCATAATACTGGGGTCAGCAGGTAAACTCAAGGTGCTTGTACGATTATTTATCATGTCACTATTAATACATATCCAGCAGCATTTTGATGCTGATGCAAATGGAGACAATGACAATCATGGGTCGGATGACTTTCTTACCGCGCGTCAGTACGACTGTCGCACCAAGACGTGCGCCAAGGGATTGCCCTGCAAACATCACCAGCCCAAGCGACCAGATCATTTTACCGCCGAAAATGAAGAACAAAATCGAGGCGATGTTCGACGCCAGGTTAATAAAATTCGAGTGGATTTGCGCTTTATCAATACTGTATCCCCACAGCAGGATATAGCTGAGGGTATAAAAGGAACCTGCCCCAGCACCGAGAAAGCCATCATAAAAACCAATACATCCCCCACCGATCAACGAGAAGAGAAACAGGGATACCTGCTGCTTTCTTTTCGGTTCGCTAAGGTTTGGCGCAAAAATAAAGTAAATGGCGACTGCGATAATCAGGATTGGGAGCAGTTTCTTCAGCAGTTCCGGTTCAATGAACTGGATAAGCGTCGTTCCCAGCGCAGAACCGATAAAGGCAGATAAAAACACATACTTGTGCTCCTGCACGTTGATATGTCCCCGGCGTAAAAAGTAAATTCCAGAGGTCAGAGAGCTACCCAGAGCCTGAATTTTATTGGTTGCCAGCGCATTAGCCGGGGGTAAACCAGAAATTAAGAGTGCGCCAATAGAGAGAAATCCACCACCGCCCGACACCACGTTAATAAAGCCAGCCACCAGCGCGACCATAAACATAACCACGAAATAGCTGAAATCCATGAATGAAGTATCCATAAGTTTTTGCCTTATTATCATAAAGTTATATTAATTATCCGGCTCACTATAAACGGCGTACTCAACCGATTAAATTGACTATTTGGTAAGAGCTTATGCGCGAAAGGCAGGTATTTTTTCACCGCAGCGGTATACACCAGCAGACTGTTAATTAAAGAAAAGATGGCTATGCGGTAATTTTTTGAACAACTGCATCAGAAATGGTCGCTATCGACTGCGCTGGTAGCGGTTAAAATTACATCAGAAGTTAATCACTCACAGGAGAGAGGCAACCAGAGACCGCAGTCGAGGAGGTACATATGCGAGCCCGTGTTTTGACCCTTCTAGCTGTGCTTTTGCTCAGTGCAAATGCAACGGCAGCCATCAAAATTGATAACCATCAGGCCAGGAACATGGATGATGTGCAGAGCTTAGGCGTCATTTACATAAATCATAACTTCGCCACTGAAAGTGAAGCCACTCAGGCCCTGAATGAAGAGACCGATGCGCAAGGCGCAACCTACTACCACGTGATCCTCACCAGGGAACCCGGTAGTAACGGAAATATGCACGCCAGTGCAGATATTTATCGTTAACACCAGAAATAACCAACGAGAACGTTGCCACAGTTTGACTTGCCCCCTTCACTGGGGGCTTTTTTTGCAAAACAATCCCGAAGCCAGACCGATCTCATCCCCATGAAGAGTTGGCTCCGGAACGTTTATTCCTACTTCTGCCCGTAATAGGCATTTGGGCCGTGCTTACGCATGAAGTGCTTATTCATCAGATAACTGTCGATGGGGCTGAGCGCCGGATTAATACCGCGCGCAATCCATGCCATTTTTGCCACCTCTTCCATCACCACCGCGTTATGTACCGCGTCGTGAGCATCTTTGCCCCAGGCAAACGGGCCATGCTGGTACACCACTACGCCTGGCGTATGCAAAGGTTCCACCTCCCCCAGCGTTTCAACAATCACCCTGCCGGTATTCAGCTCATACTCATCCTGAACTTCCGCTTCAGTTAACGCCCGGGTGCAGGGAATATCACCAAAGAAGTAGTCCGCATGCGTCGTACCGAGCGCGGGTATTGCCAGACCTGCCTGCGCCCATGCCGTCGCGTGGGTTGAGTGAGTATGCACCACGCCGCCAAGAGAGGAATAGCGACGAAACAGCGCCAGATGGGTGGCGGTATCGGAAGAAGGACGATAGCGTCCTTCCACCACGTTGCCGTACAGATCCACAACTACCATGTCGTCCACTGTCATTGTTTGGTAGTCGACGCCGCTGGGCTTAATCACCACCAGCCCGCGTTCGCGGTCGATGGCGCTGACATTACCCCAGGTAAACGTCACCAGCCCGTAGCGCGGCAGATCCATATTGGCCTCAAAAACCTGCTGTTTGAGTTTTTGCATTATACCGCCTCCACCAGACCGGCGCTGGCCATACGCGCTTTCACCCAGTCGCGCGCCTTCACCACTTCACGTGCCGGGTCGTCCGACGTTTCACTCCACATCTCAATCAGGTATGGCCCGCAATACCCACTCTGTTTGAGCGTCGCAAAACAACGTTCGAAATCGACAACCCCTTCACCAAACGGCACATTTTTGAATACGCCGGGTTTGGTATCCTTCACGTGTACGGCAACGATATGGCCCATTCCCGCCTGCAGCTCCATCTGCACATCGTTGTCCCACGCCGACAAATTGCCGATATCGGGATACAGCTGGAACCACGGATTGTTGAGATAGTGAGCGTATCCCAGCGCCTTACTGATCGAATTCATCAGTGGATAATCCATGATTTCCATCGCCAGCGTCACCTGCGCACGGCTCGCCATCTCTACGCTTTCTTTCAGCCCATCGCGAAACCGACGACGCGTTTCGTTATTGGCCTGCTGGTAATAAACGTCGTAACCCGCCAGTTGAATAACGCGAATACCGATATCCTGCGCAAACTGAATGGCTTTACGCATGATCTCCAGCCCCTGTTCGCGTACCGCATCATCTTCACTACCAAGCGGGAAACGACGATGAGCGCTCAGGCACATGGACGGTACCCGTATCCCTGTCTCAGCGATTGCGGCCACCAGCGCCAGTCGCTGCTCGCGGTTCCAGTCAAGACGCGCCAGGCGAGCGTCGGTTTCATCAACCGACATTTCGACAAAGTCAAAGCCCAGTTCCTTCGCCAGCTGCAAACGCTCCAGCCAGCACTCCCCGCCGGGGAGTGCCTTTTCATAAATACCGAGCGGGACCTGTTTCGACAACATAGTCGCTCCTTATCCCCACAGCTGGGCGATAGAACGTTTGAACTGACGGGCCGCTTCCACCGGAGAGGCGGCATCGCGAATGCTGCGACCGGCAATAAATACGTGAATCGGAATTCCCTGAAACAGCGGCAGATCTTCCAGCGCCAGACCGCCGGTGACGGTGACTTTAAAGCCCATCTCGGACAGGCGTTTGATCGCGCTGATATCCGCTTCTCCCCACGCCACGCCCGCCGCCTGCGCATCACGGCTGCGGTGATACACAACTTGCCCAATCCCTGCGTCACGCCATTCCTGGGCCTGCTCCCAGGTCCAGTAACCGGTCAGTTCAATCTGCACGTCGCCGTTAAATTCTTTCGCTACCTCCAGTGCCCCCTTGGTGGTGTTGATATCCGCACAGCAGATGACGGTGACCCAGTCAGCGTTGGCTTCGAAACACATGCGGGAGAGGATTTTTCCCGCATCGGCAATTTTGGCGTCCGCCAGCACAATTTTATGCGGGTAAAGCGCCTTCAGATCGCGAACGGCGCGCACACCCTCTGCCACGCAAAGAATAGTTCCCACCTCAATGATATCGACCTCTTCGGCAATCAGACGCGTCGTTTCATACGCAGAAGACATTGATTGGTTATCCAGCGCAACCTGCAACATAGGTAATGACATTTTGGTATCCTTTTAAACAGCCGCCGCAGTGGCGTTATCAATTAAATCCAACACTTCCTGCGCGGTGCGACAGGCGCGTAAACGGTCGAAATTGGCTTCGTCATCAAAGAGATTCACGATCTGCATGATGCCCACTTCCTGATGTGTGTTGGCGTCAACTGCCGCCATCGTTATCAGAATATCGACCGGGTCGTTATCTTCGTGGTTAAACACCAGCGGTGATTTCAGCGTCACCAGCGCAAAACCAGTTTTCTTGACCCCTTCCTCCGGACGGCCGTGCGGCATTGCCAGGCCAGGCGCAATCACAAAGTACGGGCCAAACTGCTCAACGCCATCAAGGATGGCCTGGTAGTAGCGTGGTTCAACCACATCGGCCTTAACCAACAGATCCACACCAAGCTTTACCGCTTCCTGCCAGGTACTGGCCTCGGCTTGCAAAAGGATGGAATTATTGTCTGTTAGCGAGTCACGTAATTTCATATGCCGCCCCCTACTTCACGTCCTGCGGGAAATGCGCTTTGATCACTTCCAGCAGTTTTGGCCCAAAATCGGCAGGAGACAGCATGTTGCGTACGCCAACGACATATTTATTGCCAGAAACGGTAATCTCACCGGCGATATGCGTAGAGGCGATGATGATATCCGCGCCGCTCAGTTCACTTTTGTATTCACCCACAGCGCAGCTGTTTACCGTATGGTCAATATTTGACTGGGTTAAAAACTGGTCCACCTTCATTTTCATGATCATGGAACTGCCCTGCCCATTGCCACACACAGCCAGAATACGTACGGTCATAATCGGAACTCCTTATTAAGCAGAGTGTTCTGCCAGTTGTTTTTCTGCGTCTTCCTCAGCGCGCAACGTGCGTCCTGCGAAAAACATATAAGCCAGTGCAATCAGAATAATGACGGCCATAAACACGATGCCGATGGAGGCAAAGCCTTGCATCATCGGCGGTGCCAGAATTGACCAGTCCGCCATGCCCATCCAGGCGCTCATACCGGTGAGTTTCACCGCCCAAACGCAGCCGAAGATTTCGATCATCCCCATCACCAGGCAAATCTTGAGCGCCGCGCGCCAGCCGCCAAAGTGGTTAGCAAATACGCCGATGGTGGCGTTCGAGAAGAACATCGGGATAAAGCCTGGGATAATCAGGATGGAAGAGCCGCAGGCAACCAGAATACCTACCGCAATCAGTTGGCCGATGGTGCCCCACATAAAGCCCCAGACCACCGCGTTGGGGGCAAAGCTGTAAATGGCTGCGCAGTCGATAGCCAACACCGCGCCGGGGATCAGACGTTGAGAGATACCGTTGAACGCTTCTGAAAGTTCAGCAACGAACATACGTACGCCCTGGGTGATGATGAAGATAGCGACAGCAAACGAAAAACCGGTTTGCAGGATATACACCGTCCAGTGGGTTTTACCCGCCATCGCCTGAACCACATCAATGCCGAAAGAGAGCAGGATCGCCCCGAAAAAGATGGTCATCACAATCGCGGTGGAAACGATGTTGTCATGGAAGATATTCAGCCAGCCTGGCAGCTTGAGATCTTCTACGCTCTCCTCTTTCTTACCCAGATACGGCGCGACTTTGTAAGCAATCCAGGAGGCGAACTGCTGCTGGTGACCGATGGAAAAACCGCAACCGTCAGTTACTTCCTGCGTCGGTTTGTACATCATATTGGAGGTAATGCCCCAGTAGAGCGACACCAGCACCGCGGTACAGATGATGGTGGTCCACATCGGGTAACCAAAGATGTAGAAAGAGACAGCAATCAGCCCCGCCTGCTGGAACATGATGTGCCCAGTCAGCATGATGGTTCGAATGCCGGTAATACGCCGTAGCAGTACGTAACAAATGTTCAGCGCCAGCGCTAACAGTACGGCGTACCCTACCCAACTGTATGCATCGCCCATTCGTTCGATGGTTGCCATCATGGAGGCATAGGTATCGGAGATCGCGCCATTGATACCGTAAACCTCAGACATCTTCGCCACCACCGGTTTAAACGTGCTGGTCAGAATGCCCGACCCTGCCTGCAATAACATAAAACCGATAATCGTTTTGATCGTGCCTTTGATAATGACGCTGACACTTTTACGCAACAGGATGTAGCCGAGGCAGGTCACAATACCCAACAGCAACGGTGCATTGGTCATGACCTGATTAAAAAAGACGGTAAAGATGTTGTAGAGGATCTCCATAACGATCTCCAGTAGACGAAGTTGCTGAACATTCATTACAGATGCCCAGGATGTTGTGCCCTCACTCTAATTTTCAAAAGTAATCACAACAAGATTGAATTTGATTAAATGTGATGAAGTACGCAAATAATTCTCTTACTTGCAGAGTGGATTTACTTCAAATTCACACTCGTCAAAATAAATTCATTTAAAACAATAAAATACAAAAATATATTTCATATAAACCATCTTGTCACGTTGTAATTTGTTCGCATTTTCCCATTCAACACCAAAAATCAGCGCATTGCCTTCTTGAGAAAATGATGCCAGTATCAATCAAAACAAATCATAATTTGATTCAACTTGAACAAACATGAAGGTAATTGCGATGAGTAAAGTAAAAAGCATCACGCGTGAATCATGGATTCTGAGCACATTCCCGGAGTGGGGAAGCTGGCTCAATGAAGAGATCGAGCAGGAACAGGTCGCACCTGGCACTTTCGCTATGTGGTGGCTTGGCTGTACCGGTATTTGGCTAAAGTCTGAAGGCGGAACTAACGTCTGCGTCGATTTCTGGTGCGGTACGGGTAAACAGAGTCACGGTAACCCGCTGATGAAAACCGGTCACCAGATGCAACGCATGGCGGGCGTGAAGAAGCTGCAGCCAAACCTGCGCACCACGCCGTTTGTTCTTGATCCGTTTGCCATTCGTCAGATCGATGCGGTGCTGGCCACGCACGATCATAACGATCACATCGACGTAAATGTTGCGGCAGCCGTCATGCAGAACTGTGCCGACGACGTACCGTTTATTGGACCGCAGACTTGTGTGGATCTGTGGATCGGTTGGGGTGTACCAAAAGAGCGCTGCATCGTGGTAAAACCTGGCGATGTGGTGAAAGTGAAAGATATTGAAATTCATGCGCTTGATGCGTTTGATCGTACGGCATTGATCACGCTTCCTGCCGATCAAAAAGCGGCAGGCGTGCTGCCGGATGGTATGGATGCCCGCGCCGTAAACTATCTGTTCAAAACGCCGGGCGGTACGCTTTATCACAGCGGTGATTCACACTACTCCAACTACTATGCAAAGCATGGCAATGAGCACCAGATCGACGTCGCGCTCGGATCCTACGGCGAGAACCCACGGGGTATTACGGACAAAATGACCAGTTCCGACATGCTGCGTATGGCGGAGGCCCTGAATACAAAAGTGGTGATCCCTTTCCATCACGATATCTGGTCAAACTTCCAGGCCGATCCTCAGGAGATCCGCGTACTTTGGGAGATGAAAAAAGATCGGCTGAAGTATGGCTTTAAGCCTTTTATCTGGCAGGTGGGTGGCAAGTTCACCTGGCCGCTGGACAAAGATAACTTTGAATATCACTATCCGCGCGGCTTTGACGACTGCTTCACGATTGAACCGGATTTACCGTTTAAATCGTTCTTGTGATCCACACAAAATGCCGGGCCATCCCGGCATTTTTTCCCATTTACTTTAGTATTTCCAGGCTATTTCAAATATCATCTTTTCAAATCAATTTGTATCGGAATAGCTCATGACTGAAGCACAAAGACATCAAATACTGCTGGATATGCTGGCGCAGTTGGGCTTTGTTACCGTTGAGAACGTGATTGAGCGTCTGGGGATTTCACCCGCCACAGCACGCCGGGACATCAACAAACTCGATGAAAGCGGCAAACTCAAGAAAGTCCGCAACGGCGCAGAAGCTATTACCCAGCAGCGACCGCGCTGGACGCCAATGAATCTGCACCAGGCACAGAACCACGATGAAAAAGTTCGCATTGCCAAGGCGGCATCCCAGCTTGTGAATGCAGGTGAAAGCGTGGTGATCAACTGCGGATCGACCGCCTTTCTGCTGGGTCGCGAAATGTGCGGCAAGCCGGTGCAGATCATCACTAATTATCTGCCGCTGGCGAACTATCTGATCGACCAGGAGCATGACAGCGTGATCATCATGGGAGGGCAATATAACAAAAGCCAATCCATCACGCTTAGCCCGCAAGGCAGTGAAAATAGCCTGTATGCCGGGCACTGGATGTTCACCAGTGGCAAAGGGTTGACCGCGGACGGACTGTATAAAACGGATATGCTGACCGCGATGGCCGAGCAGAAGATGCTTAACGTGGTGGGCAAACTGGTGGTACTGGTCGATAGCAGTAAAGTCGGTGAACGTGCGGGAATGCTGTTCAGTCGCGCCGACCAAATCGACATGCTGATTACTGGCAAAAATGCAAACCCTGAGATTCTGCAACAGCTTGAAGCTCAGGGCGTGAGCATTATGCGCGTTTAAAGGTGCTGGCGGAAAAACGTCACTGTTGCGGCCAACGCTTCTGGCGTGATGCGATGTCGTACGCCCGCTTCCCACAGGCAGGTCAGATTGTTGTCCAAACCTGCCTGAATCAGCGCTTGCTGTAAGCGGAAGGTTTCAACAGCCGGTACAACATCATCATCCTGTCCATGCCACAGCAGCAACGGCCTGTCAGCGAGGCGTGGTAACTGATGCGTAACATCCCATTCGGCAAGCGGGGCGATAACGGCATCAAATTCCGCCTGCTGCTCTGGGGTCTGAACCAGTAAAGGGGGAAAAAGCGTCTGCGCAAGCCGGGTAAAATAGCCTGAACCCATCAGGCTGGCTACACATTTAACCTCAGGATGGCGCGCCATTATGCCCAATGCTGTCATTCCCCCCATCGACGCCCCACCGACGGCAAGCCGCTCATCTGAAAGCCAATTTTCCGCCTCCAGCGCCGCACGTAACGTCGTAAACTCCTGCATATTTTGCTGCAAAATATGCCAGAAGCGGCGCATTCGCACCCTGGCATCGCTTTTGAAGCGAGCGCCATGGTCGGGCGCATCTGGCATGACGACACGGAACCCGGCCTGAGCCAGCGCAACGGCAAAATAGCTGTAAACCAGGCTTGAAGAGGTAAACCCGTGATAGAAGATAACACAAGGGAGTGAACATTCGCGTTTGCCAGCCGGAACGGCGTGCAGGACAGGTATACCCGCCAACTGTCGTGTTTCAATTTCGATCATTTGTCGCCTCTTTCTTTCTGGTATGCCATGCAGCAATACTTAACGCAAGCGAATGTGTTCGGCAATGATTCATAATGTTGAGAACTGGGTTACGCTTTCGCAACATTTTCATTCGAAAATCGCGTGAGAGATAACAATTCGGGAACATTCCCCTAAAGGGAAATTAATAAGGCACTACACTATGGCTATCAGGAAACGAGATAGAGTTATGCGTCGGTTTGCCTCTTTGTTGTTGGTTATGTTTTTAAGCTCCTGTAGCGTGCTACAGGGAACGCCACAACCCGCACCGCCCGTTGCCGACCACCCGCAGGAGATCCGCCGTGACCAGAGTAATGGGTTACAGCGATTAGGGACGGTTAGCGCGCTGGTAAGAGGCTCTCCGGATGATGCGCTGGCAGAGATCCGTGCCAAAGCCGCCGCGGCTAAAGCTGATTACTACGTGGTTTTATTAGTGGATGAAACTATCGTGACAGGCCAATGGTATTCACAGGCTATTTTGTATCGTAAATAACATTGGGTTGAAATTTAGTCAGCTTTACATTGCTTTGCGCCCCTATGCGTTTACCTGTGCACAATAAACCAACAGCAGGAAGCTTGAGGTTTATTATCGCGATGGAATGCCCTGCCGTGTGTAGGGGTACGAATAATGGAGCTGACGATGAAACAATCACTTGCCTTATCCTCACTGCTGCTTTCTGCCGGACTGGTAGGTACTACGGCACAGTCTGCCGAATTCGCCAGTGCTGACTGTGTTACTGGCCTGAACGAAATTGGCCAGATATCTGTCAGTAACATTGCAGGAAATCCGCAGGATGTAGAACGTGTTGTCGCGTTAAAAGCGGATGAACAAGGTGCCTCATGGTATCGGATCATTCAAATGTACGAAGATCAGCAGCCCGACAACTGGCGCGTACAGGCCATACTCTATGCTTAACACATTGCCGGATGGCGTAAACTTATCTGAGCTACAGTGAACTGTAGACATGATAAGACGCGAAAGCGTCGCCATCAGGCATATTATTACCGTAATCCCCCCGTTGCCCGCAGAAGCAAATCGTTCAGCACCTGCTCAGACAATCGTAGTCCCCCCCGCGTATCAAGCATAATTTGGCACCAGGCCTGCGCCACTGGTGGAGAGGCATAGCGCAACATCTGCGCTCCGCAACCAAGCAGGAAAAGCTGCTGCGTAATCTCCCGCCCCAATGCCTCGCTGGGTTTACGTAAACGCTGCTGGAGCTGACGCACCATTCGATCGTAATGTCGGTCTTGCCCTTTGACTTCCGCAAAGGCTTCACTGAGCATCTCGTATATGCCGGGTTGTTTGGTTAGTACCCGCAATACATCAAGGCACATAATGTTGCCAGAGCCTTCCCAGATACTGTTTACCGGCATTTCACGATACAAACGCGGCAGCTCGCTCTCCTCGCAATAGCCAATCCCACCCAGCACTTCCATCGCTTCTGCCACAAATGGCATACCGCTTTTGCAAACGGAGAATTTCGCCGCTGGCGTGAACAACCTGGCCCACAGCGCTTCTTTAGCATCAGCACGACGGTCCCAGGCCCGCGCCAGTCGAAACAGTAACGCCGTTTGACCTTCCAGTTGGAGCGCCATCCGACCTAACACTTGGCGCATCATCGGTTGTTCAATCAATGGCTTGCCAAAAACTTGCCGCTGGTGAGCATGGTAAATCGCGACGGAAAAAGCACGTCGCATCATACCGTGACTGCCGAGCGCACAGTCAAAACGCGTCATCCCCCCCATTTTCAGGATATGGCGTATACCTTCCCCTTCTTCACCCAATAGCCAGCCAATCGCATCGTGGAATTCAACCTCGCAGCTGGCGTTGGAGCGGTTGCCTAACTTATCTTTCAATCGCTCAAGACGGATAGCATTACGCTGCCCGTCAGGTAAAAATCGCGGCACAAAAAAGCAGGATAATCCTCCCTTAGCCTGGGCCAGCACTAAATGGGCATCGCTTTGCGGCACGGAGAAAAACCACTTATGTCCCACCAGCCGATACGAGCCGTCAGCAAGACGTTCTGCCTGAGTGGTATTGCTCAGCACATCTGAACCACCCTGCTTCTCGGTCATGCCCATGCCGATAAGCAGCCCACGCTTTTGCCCTCCGGGCAGTAAATGCGAGTCATAACGGTCGCTTAGCAGCGGCGTAAGCCAGTCGTGAAAGGGGGCGGGTAACATTTGAAGTAACAGCGGCGTGGCGGCAAAAGTCATGGTCACCGGACACAACGTGCCAGCTTCAACCTGCGCATGCAGCATGAAACGCGCGGCCCGTGCAACAAATGTTCCCTGCCTCGCATCTTCTTCCCAGGCCAGATTATGTACGCGGTTGGCGCACAATCCCTGCATCAGCAAATGCCAGGCAGGATGAAAACGCACATCATCCAGCCGCTGCCCCTGCGGGTCGTAGCGCAACAGTTCAGGTGGAAAAGCATTGGCCAGACGACCCAGTTCGAGCGACTCGGCAGTCCCTAGCTGCTGACCAATACTGGCGAGAAGATCGCTATCCCAGCCAGCGCCTTCACGGATAACCGCTTCGCACAGCGCGCCATCGGACAAATATAAGTTACTGTTATTGAGCGGTACAGGTTGGTTAAAAACGGTATGCGTTTGCCAGTGCATTGTGTCTCCCTCCGTCAATGGCCGTCGCTTTAAGTATGGTCAGAACCACATTATTCGCGACGGAGGGAGATCACAAAAGTACGGTTAGCCAGCAATATAATGAGGAATAAAACGAGAAGTATCTTTAGTGATCAAAGTATTATCCTCGCGGATCCCCATACCACAGGCTTCATCATCCACGATCCAGCTACCGATCAACGTGTAGCTGTCGCCAAAGCGCGGTAATGGCTGAAATGCCTGATAGATCATCGGTTCTTCGGCGTAATCACCCTCGGCATGCTCAACGACCTGCTGCTGACCATCAAAAATGGTGACATTTCCCCCTTCACGGGAAAATATCGGTTTGCGTACATAGCTTTCACCAGCCGCAATTTGTGGCGTTTCACCGTCAAACCAGGCGGGCAGCAGGTTGGGATGGTTGGGAAAAAAATGCCACAGCAAAGGCATTAGCCCTTTATTGCTGAGCACACTCTTCCACAACGGCTCAACCCACTGTTCGCGGCGATGGCGCAGCAAAGGGCCATTCTCATCTCGCATCATCCACTCCAGGGGATAGAGCTTAAAGGCGCGACGAATGACGTTATCATCCAGGTCCGTGAGAACACCGCCAACGCCAAGCCCCAGATCTTCGACGTAAATAAACCGTGACTCTTGCCCAGCCTGCTGCGCGCAATCCTGTAAATACAGCACCGTGGTACGATCTTCGTCAGTATCTTCGCAGCAGCAAAAATAGAAGGGCTCCGGGCTATAAAGCTCAGCAAAACGGGAGATTAGCCGCTCTTGAATGGCGTTGTACTGGTCGGCGTCGCGTGTGATCACCCCGCTGCGACGCGCATCTTCCAGCCATAGCCACTGGAAATACGCTGACTCATAAAGCGACGTTGGTGTATCCGCGTTGTACTCCAGCAGCTTGACCGGGGCGTTATTTCCGCACCAGACAAAATCCATGCGGCCGTACAGGGAGGGATCGCGATTGCGCCAGCTTTCGGCAATAACGTCCCAATACAGCGGCGGGATCGCCAGTTGCTGCATAATCTGTTCGTCGTTAACTGCTCGTTCGACGACATCCAGACACATCTGGTGCAGTTCCGCAGTGGGTTTTTCGATCTGCTCTTCCACTTGCCGGAGCGTAAAGCGGTATGCCCGGCTCTCATCCCAGTAAATCTCGTTATCGATAATATGAAAATCAAAGCCGTGATCGTAGGCGATCCGGTCCAAATCCTGACGAACAGGGACATCATGTCGCAGCATCGTTAACCTCCCCAGTGCCCACGCGCGCTGGACGAACGCCCGTAGCCGCCGCGTGAAACCGTCGAGACTTTCTTCGTCGTATAACTATGGCTGGTTGCAGTATCATGTTTTCCACTACCGGAACGCCAACTGTAATCCCCGGAAGTTGTACGCCAGACCGGGCGCGAAGCATAGGAAGAACCGCCGCTGCTATAAACATATTGTTCGTCGCGATTTTTGCGAATGACGCGGCTGAGTAAAAAACCGGAGAATATCGGCACCCAGCTTTGATCGATGCTGTCGAGATAACAGTCGCCAAACTGTGTCTGACAGCTCTGCTTGCTCATTTGCTTTGGCAGGTTAGAGTAGAACTCTGCTTTCGCATTGTTCCAGCCATCGGCACAAACGGTGGCGCTATTGCCATCGTCAATACATTCACTCACCGCGGAGTAAAAGGTACCATCACCATCGTTATTGCCGTCATCAGCACATCCTTTGAGGACAAAAAATGCCGCTCCGCCCATAATGGCCAGCGTCAGGTATTTTCCACTGTAACGGCTGCGTTTTCTTGCAAAGGAGTTCGCCGGACGCCCAATTCGCGTGATGGCAGAATGCCCTTGCCCCCTGTTTTTGTTTCCGGATTTACGTTTTCTTGCCATGATCGTCCATTACCATGTCATGCAGGCGGCGTTAAAAATACCCCCCGCCAGGGCGGCGGTCCCCATAAATAATCCCGCTGCAGTATTATGATTAATAATTTTTTCACTCAGTGCCGGCATGTATAAACGCACACCGCCGTAAATGACGAGTTGTATCACCAGCGCGATGCCGCCCCAGGCGAAATAATCCGGAATGCTGACGGCGTTAATTGCCGCGCTGGATAACGGAATAACGTAGCCCAGCAACGTGCCGCTAAAGGCCAGTGACGCTGCTGTATTATTATTTTTAATCAGTTGCCATTCATTGTGCGGCGTAATTTTTGAGTATATAAACAGAAAAACGATCACCATGGCTGCGCCAATAAAAAAATAGGCGCAAAAAGCCAGCAATGAATCCAGTATGTGCATTGTGTAACCTTCCCTGAAATTAACCAATTACATTAAGTGATGTTAATGGAATATCTACACCCAGCGCCCGCGAGAATACCCATTCAGGCTCTCCCAGCTCATTAAATGATTCTTCACCGTTCAACAGCAGGTATTCCCAGGTATCATCTGTAACCTGTCGCTGATAGCCCATGGTAAAATTATGTACATTCCATATGGCATGCTGATGATTTTCTACTTTTTCCAGCATATAAACCGGCTCAATATTCCCCGGTTCTTCCTCGTTAAAAAAGCGTTGCCAGCGCTCTTCCTGCCAGCTCAGCGTCGGCGTTCCTATTACGGACGGGCTAATGGCAGACTGCCAGTGTTTTTTCTGCGAAATCCCGTAACTTTCCGCATAAACAAAGAATTTGATATCGTCGATATCATCGATGTCTGAGCCGCCCGTGGTATTGATTTGCAGAAACTCTTCTCCGGACGTGTAGTAGCGAAAAATCTGGCTTCCGCCGCCTAAATCAATGTGGCTGGCGGCTGCAACGGTGTACTCCTCACCAGGCAATTCGATCAATAGTGACTCTTCAAGCAGACGAAATGCCAGCGTGTTAAGCGTAAAACCAGCATTCAGATGTAACCCTAACGGCCCGCGAGCTGGCGCAACAGCAGCCTCTTTACCGAATAAGCGCTGGAAAAAACTCATCATGATTTTCCCTTAATGATCTGCCAGCCTTCTTTCGAGGCTGGCGCATTTCACGACGTTTACTCGCCTTGCTGACGCTGCAGTCGTGCCAGTACATCCTGAGCCGAACTTTTATTGCTCGCCCCAATGCCGGCTTCGGCCAGCTTCTCATCCAGGTCACGCCCATCCGCAACCTTTTCCAGCTGCGCAGCGGCATCCAGACGGGCCTGACGCTCAGCCTGTCGCGTTTGCAAACGCTTGAGCGACTCTGCGGCTGTAGACACACTCGAAGACGCGCCTACGGTCGAGGTAGTCACTGCCTGCTGGGCGCGCTGCATCGCTTCCGTCGCCTTTACCACCTCAAGCTGCTGTTCAAACTGTGCAATCCGTTGTGCGGTTGCACTCACCGCTTTTTCAACGCTATCCCGCGACACTTCAAGGTTAGCGAGTACTTGCTCTTCTGCAGCAATGACATTCTCTAAGCGGGCAATTTCTTCTGCAACTTCGTTGATCAGTGACGGGTTAGCGTTTTTACTCAGCGCTTCCAACACTCGTGTTTCCAGACTAGATTTACGCTCACGCAGATCGTTCAACTTGTCATTACTCAGCCTCACGCGCGCCAGCAAGTCTACTCGTGATTTTCCGGCTTTATCCAGCTCACCTTTCGCATCACGGATATGCTGCTCCAGCATGCGGACCCCCTGCGCTTCTTCAATTGACTCTTCCGCCTGAGAAAGTACGGACTTGCCGAGGGTAAACAGGCTTTTTAAAATTCCCATAAATAGCGTTCCTTGTTATTCGTGAGTGTATTCTTCAGTGATTTCAGCCAGATCTAGCGCGTTTTCCGCAAGCGTAGTCATCTCCAGCACTACATCATCCAGTGATGAATTAAGCGAAAGTGCTCCAAATGCGACGTAATATTCATCCTGCTGAACGCGAGAAATCCCCACGGAAGACAGAGGAAGGAGTTTCTGATTACGTAATAAGAAAATATTGAATTCATTTTGCTGGTGATGCTGCCAACTTACTGATTTAGTGTATGATGGTGTTTTTGAGGTGCTCCAGTGGCTTCTGTTTCTATCAGCTGT